>NZ_JBMNDO010000013.1:0-91557 GCF_052542855.1 Streptomyces sp. SAS_281 | reverse complement strand
GCCGCACCACGTGCGGCGCCGGACGCGCTCGACGGACAGTTCTTCCGGCCGTACGGGGTTCGGCCGGCGGCTCCGTCCGGTACAAAGACGGTTCATAGACTCGGGGAGGACACACCATGGGCGTCACGCTCGCCAAGGGAGGCAATGTCTCCCTCTCCAAGGCCGCACCCAATCTCACCCAGGTGCTGGTCGGGCTCGGCTGGGACGCACGATCCACGACGGGGGCCGACTTCGACCTGGACGCCAGCGCGCTGCTGTGCCAGTCGGGCCGGGTCCTCGGCGACGAGTGGTTCGTGTTCTACAACAACCTCACGAGCCCCGACGGCTCCGTCGAGCACACCGGTGACAACCTCACGGGTGAGGGCGAGGGCGACGACGAGTCGATCATCGTGAACCTCACGCAGGTGCCGGCCCATTGCGACAAGATCGTCTTTCCGGTCTCCATTCACGAGGCCGACAATCGAGGTCAGACTTTCGGCCAGGTCAGCAACGCTTTCATCCGCGTCGTCAATCAGGCCGACGGCCAGGAACTCGCGCGGTACGACCTCACCGAGGACGCTTCCACGGAGACCGCGATGATCTTCGGCGAGCTCTACCGCTACAACGGCGAGTGGAAGTTCCGTGCAGTTGGCCAGGGGTACGCATCGGGGCTCCGCGGCATCGCTCTAGACTTCGGGGTCAACGTTTCGTAAAGCCGCGCACGGCGCGGGGGAGCCCCGTGCACATCGGGGGAGACCCGTTACATACACGATGGGGTAGCCAGTGCTTCTGAAAACCTTCGGGTGGTCGTTCGCGATCACCGTGATCGGCCTGGTGGCCGCGTTCTTCTACGGGGGGTGGGAGGCGTTCGGCGTTGTGGCGATCCTTTCCGTCCTGGAGATCTCGCTCTCGTTCGACAACGCGGTGGTCAACGCCGGAATCCTGAAGAAGATGTCCGCCTTCTGGCAGAAGATCTTCCTCACGGTCGGCGTGCTGATCGCGGTCTTCGGCATGCGGCTGGTCTTCCCCGTCGTGATCGTGGCCATCACGGCGAGCCTGAATCCGATCGACGCCATCGATCTCTCGTTCAACGACCCGGACCGCTACAAGGAACTGGTCACGGACGCCCACCCGGCGATCGCCGCCTTCGGTGGCATGTTCCTGCTCATGATCTTCCTCGACTTCATTTTCGAGGACCGTGACATCCAGTGGCTCCGCTGGCTGGAGCGCCCGCTGGCCAAGCTGGGCAAGGTCGACATGCTGTCGGTCTGCATCGCGCTCATCGTCCTGCTGATCTCCGCGATGACCGTCGCCACCCACGCGCACCAGCACGGCGGCGGGCATGTGGACAAGGCGGAGACCGTCCTGCTCTCCGGTATCGCGGGTCTGATCACGTATCTCATCGTCGGCGGGCTCTCCGGCTACTTCGAGGACAAACTCGAAGAGGAGGAGGAACGCGAGCACGAGCAGGAGGAAGAGGCCAAGCGGAGCGGCAAGAAGATGTCCGCGGTCGCCCTCTCCGGCAAGGCCGCCTTCTTCATGTTCCTCTACCTGGAAGTCCTCGACGCGTCCTTCTCGTTCGACGGCGTGATCGGCGCCTTCGCCATCACCAACGAGATCGTGCTCATGGCGCTCGGCCTCGGCATCGGCGCCATGTACGTCCGTTCGCTGACGGTCTACCTGGTCCGCCAGGGCACCCTGGACGACTACGTCTACCTGGAGCACGGCGCGCACTACGCGATCGGCGCGCTGGCCGTCATCCTGCTCGTCACCATCCAGTACGAGATCAACGAGATCATCACCGGTCTCGTCGGCGTCGTCCTGATCGCCTGGTCCTTCTGGTCCTCCGTCCGCCGCAACAAGGCGCTGGAGGCCGAAGAGGGCAACAGTGAAGTGACCGCCGGGGTGTGACCCGGTAGGAATTGAGGGAACGCTCTCTGCGGGGCGGCTCGTACGGCAACGGTTCCGGGGCACACCCGGAGGCGGCCCGGAGCCGCCCCGCAGTGGTGCGAGCGTCGGATGCGCCGCGTGCGACGGGTGAGGGACCGAGAGGGCGGGGTCGGGGATGGCGTTCTGGAACAGCCTGTGGCCGGGGCGGGAATCACAGTTCGAGTCGGGCAGCGCGGCCACCAACTCCATCGTGCTCACCCGGCGGCACGCCACGGTCTCGCTGACCAAGCAGGGCGCGCTGAGCGGCAACCTCCGCGTCAACCTCTCCTGGCGCATGCGTACCTCGGACATCGGGGGCCGCTCCCGGCAGAGCGGCCGGCTGCTGCGCCCCTTCAAGCTCTTCCAGCCGGAGGCCGTCCAGGCGCACACCCAGGGGATGGTCAACGTCGACCTGGACCTCGGCTGCATGTACGAGCTGGCGGACGGCACCCGGGGCGTGGTGCAGCCCCTGGGCAATCTGCTCGGCGATCTGAACGGGCCGCCCTACATCAGGCTCAGCGGCGACGACCGCTTCGGCGCCCCCTCCGGCGAGACGCTCTACGTCAATCTCGACCAGCGCGAGCACATCAAGCGGCTGCTGTTCTTCGTCTACATCTACGACCAGACGCCAGCCTTCGACCGTACGCACGCCAAGGTGACGCTCTATCCGGGCAACGGGCCGCGCATCGAGATCGAGCTGGACGAGCGCGCCCCGCAGGCCCGCTCCTGCGCGGTGTTCACGGTGGAGAACATCAAGGACGAGCTGATCGTGCGCCGCGAGGTGAAGTTCGTCTACGGCTTCCAGTCCGAGCTGGACCGGATGTACGGCTTCGGCATGCAGTGGGGGCGAGGCTACAAGAGCCGCGCCTAGGGCCGTATGAACTGCGGACCCTGCGGAGGCAGCACGAAATTCGGGTCGGGGGCGGGCGCCGCCGCCAGAGCGGGCTGCGGATAGCCGTAGGCCGGCTGCGCGGAGGCCGGCTGGGGATAGCCGTACGCGGGCTGCGGCGCCGGGGCGGCGGTGGGCTGCGGGTAGCCGTAGGAGGGCTGCTGGTGCAGTACGGTCGCCTGCGAGTCCGGTGCGGGGGCCGCGGCGGGCGGGACCGAGGGCGGCGCCGGGGCGGCCTGCTGGGGTTCGGGCTCCGCCTCGTCGACCGAGATGCCGAACGCGGTCGCGAGGCCGATGAGCCCCGTCGGATACCCCTGGCCGACCGCCCGGAACTTCCAGCCGTCCCCGCGCCGGTACAGCTCGCCGCAGATGATCGCGGTCTCCTCGCCGGTCTCCGCGCGCACGTCGAACACGGCGATCGGTTCGCCGCCGGCCGCCGCCGCGTCGTGGATCATGATGCGCAGATCCCGTACGGCGCCGAAGGCGGCCCCGTCCGAGGACGCGGCGATGACCACCTGGTCGACCGACGGGTCGAGCGCGTTCAGGTCGGCCTCGATGGTGTCCGTCAGGCCCTCCGGCAGGCTGCGCTTGGGCAGCCTGCGCACCAGGCCCGAGGGATGGCGCGGCTGGTTGTAGAAGACGAAGTCCTCGTCCGAGCGCACGCGCCCGCCGGCGCCGAGCAGCAGGGCCGAGGCGTCCACATCGGGCACCCCGGCACCCGGCGTCCAGCGCAGCACGGCCCGTACGGCCATGGCGTCGAGGGGGACGTTCGAGCCTTTCACCATCGCGTGCGTCATGCCGGTCATCCTGCCTGCTGGCCGCCCGTGCGGACAACGCGGGGGCGGGAGCCGTGTCCCGGGGGCCGGGCGGATTCACCCGCTCCGCCACTTTTGAAATTAGTGCGAAACGGTCATGACACCCGGAATTCACCCCGACTGGGAACTGCCGACACCCGTTCGTACGTACTATTACCGGCCACACGTTGTCCGGTCGGTCAGAGAGTACGGGGGGAATTGCATGCGTCATTTCGGGCATATTGCAGCTGCTGCGAAGGACGGGCTCTTCTTCCAGGAACCCTGTGCGTTCGACGCCGACTCGCCGGCCCCCCTCCTCTCCGCCGCCCTCGGCGCCACGCTCTACAGCCCTGCCACCCGCCCCCGGCTCGCCGACGACATCGTCAAGCTGGCCGGGCGCGGAGTCGTCTCGATGGTGCTGTGCCTGGAGGACTCGATCGACGACTCCGAGGTTTCCGGGGCCGAGGAGAACCTGGTCCGGCAGTTCGCCGACCTCGACGCGCGCGCCATCGAGGTGCCGCTGCTGTTCATCCGGGTCCGCGAACCGGAGCAGATCACCGACCTGGTGCGCCGCCTCGGCGCCTCCGTCCGGCTGCTGTCCGGTTTCGTACTCCCCAAGTTCACGCGTGCCCGGGGCGTCCCGTTCATGGAGGCCCTGATCAAGGCCGAGGCCGCCGCGGGCCGCCGGCTCTTCGCCATGCCGGTGCTCGAATCGCCCGAGCTCCTCCACCTGGAGACCCGCCGTGAAACCCTCCGGGGCATCGCCGAGACCGTCACCGCGCACCGTGACCGGGTCCTCGCGCTCCGCCTCGGTGTCACCGACTTCTGCTCCGCCTACGGACTGCGGCGTTCCCCCGACATGACGGCGTACGACGTCGGCATCGTCGCCCACGTCATCGCGGACGTCGTCAACGTGCTCGGCCGGGCCGACGGAACGGGCTTCACGGTCACCGGCCCCGTCTGGGAGTACTTCCCCCGCCAGGAGCGCATGTTCAAGCCGCAGCTGCGGAGCAGCCCCTTCCTGGAGAACCGGGCCGAGGCGCTGCGTACCGCGCTCATCGCGCACGACCTGGACGGACTGCTGCGCGAGATCGACCTGGACCGGGCCAACGGGCTGCTCGGCAAGACCTGCATCCACCCCTCGCACGTCGCACCCGTGCACGCGCTGTCCGTGGTCAGCCACGAGGAGTTCAGTGACGCCCAGGACATCCTGCGGCCCGACCGCGACGGCGGCGGGGTGCTGCGCTCCGCGTACACCAACAAGATGAACGAGGTGAAGCCGCACCGGGCCTGGGCCGAGCGCACCCTGGTGCGCGCCAAGGTCTTCGGCGTGGCCCGGGAGGACGTCGGTTTCGTGGACCTGCTGGCGGCCTGCCTCGCGGAGTGAGCGGCATCGGCGGGACGATCGGAGAGGGACCCCGGCGCCGGCACGGCACCGGATCCGGCAGACGAGCGGAAAGAGGGACGACGGACGTGGTGTGGTCGGGTAGCTGGGTGGCGGAGCGACTGGGCGTCGGGCTGGTGGGCGACGGGGAGCTGCGCGAGCTGCTGGGCCTCGCCCTGCGGCGCAACCCCAAGCGGGCACACCTGCTCGTGTCCAACGTGCTCGGCAAGCACGTGCCGCAGCGCCCCTCCGTGGTGTACGGAGCCGGCGTCGAGCTGGGCCGCCGGGTCCGGGCGCTCCTCGGCGAGGACGGCGCCCGGCGGGCGGTCGTCCTCGGCTACGCGGAAACGGCCACCGGCCTCGGCCACTCGGTCGCCGACGGCCTCGGCCACGCGCCCTACCTCCACTCGACCCGCAGGCCCGTCCCCGGGGTGGCCCGGGCGGGCGGCTTCGAGGAGGCCCACTCGCACGCCACCTCTCACCTGCTGCTCCCCGAGGACCCGGCGCTGCTGGCGGCGGCCGGGCCCGGCTCGGCGCTGGTCCTGGTGGACGACGAGTTCTCCACCGGCAACACCGTCCTGAACACCATCCGCGCCCTCCACGAGCGCTACCCCCGCGACCGGTACGTGATCGTCGCCCTGGTCGACATGCGCTCACCGGCCGACCGGGGCCGCCTGACCGAGTTCGCGGCCGAGATCGGCGCCCGCGTCGACCTGGTGGCCCGCAACACCGGCACGGTCACCCTCCCGGACGGCGTCCTGGAGAAGGGCCAGGCCCTGGTCGCCGAGCGGGAGGCCGACGAGGAGGCCCCTCAGGACGGGCCCCCGCACCCCCGCCCCCACACCCGCCTCGACCTCCCCTGGCCCGCCGGCGTCCCCGACGGCGGCCGGCACGGATTCACCGACGCCCACCGCGCCCTCCTGGAGCCCGCGCTCCCCGCCCTCGCCGACCACGTCGCGCGGGCGCTCGGCGACGGCCCCCGCCGCGTCCTCGTCCTCGGCTTCGAGGAGCTGATGTACGCGCCGCTGCGCCTGGCCACCGCCCTGGAGGAGCGCACCGACGCCGAGGTCCGCTACTCCACGACCACCCGCTCCCCGGTCCTCGCCGTGGACGACCCCGGCTACGCGATACGCACCCGGCTGGTCTTCCCGGCCCACGACGACCCGGCCGACGGCCCCGGCGAGCGCTACGCGTACAACGTCGCCGGCGCCGGCTTCGACGCCGTCGTCCTCGTGGTCGACTCCGCCGCCGACACCCCGGCTCTGCACGCCCCCGGCGGCCTGCTCGACCGCCTCGCCCCGCACACCGCGCAGGTCCTGCTCGCGGTGATCCCCTCGTACGTACCGGGGGCGAACGCCTCCGAACGCCAGGAAGAAGCCCCCATGCAGCTGCCCGAGCCCCTCCGCGGCCCCGCGTTCTCCTCGTACGCGCCGGACGAGGTCGGCTGGCTGCTCCAGGACCTCTCGGACACCCGCCTCGAAGCGCCCACGGAGGAGCGCGAGGAGGCGATACAGAGCGGGGGCGCGCACTACGCGGAATCGCTCCCCGTCGAGTACCAGCCGTCCGCCGAGTACCAGGAACTGTTCAAGAGCGCCCTCACACTGTCGGCCGCCCGGATCGCCCGCGCCGTGGGCACGGTCACCGAGACCGTCCTCGCCGAGCGCGGCCCGCACCCGGTCCTCGTCTCGCTCGCACGGGCCGGTACGCCGGTCGGCGTGCTGATGCGCCGCTGGGCCCGGGCGCGGCGCTCCGTCGACCTGCCGCACTACGCCGTCTCCATCGTGCGCGGACGCGGCATCGACGCCAACGCGCTGCGCTGGCTGGCGGAGCACCACGACCCGGCCGACGTCGTGTTCGTGGACGGCTGGACCGGCAAGGGCGCGATCACCCGCGAACTGGCCGCCGCCATCGCGGAGTTCGAGAAGGCCGGGGGAGTGGCGGGCTTCGACCCGGAGATCGCGGTGCTCGCGGACCCGGGCGGCTGCGTGCGGACGTACGGCACCCGCGAGGACTTCCTGATCCCGTCCGCCTGCCTCAACTCCACGGTGTCCGGCCTCATCTCCCGTACGGTCCTGCGCGCCGACCTGGTCGGCCCCGACGACTTCCACGGCGCGAAGTTCTACCGCGAGCTCGCCGGCGCCGACGTCTCCGGCCTCTTCCTCGACACGGTCGCCGCACGCTTCGACGAGGTCGCGGACGCCGTGGACGCGGAGGTGAAGGAACTGCTCGCCGCGGACCGGGCCCCGACCTGGGAGGGCTGGGCGGCCGTGGAGCGCATCAGCGAGGAATACGGCATCCACGACGTCAACCTCGTGAAGCCCGGGGTCGGCGAGACCACCCGGGTCCTGCTGCGCCGCGTCCCCTGGAAGATCCTCGCCCGGCGCGGTGCCGGCCCGGACCTGGACCACATCAGGCTCCTGGCCGAGCAGCGCGGCGTACCCGTCGAGGAGGTCGACTCCCTCCCGTACACCTGCGTGGGGCTCATCCACCCCAAGTACACACGCGGGGCCACCGGCGCCGACGGCAAGGCGGTGGAGTCCGCGTGACGGCCTCCCCGGTCACCCTCGTCGCCAGCGACCTCGACCGCACCCTCATCTATTCCTCGGCCGCGCTCCAGCTCACCATGGCGGACGAACGGGCGCCCCGGCTGCTGTGCGTCGAGGTCTACAACCACAAGCCCCTCTCGTACGTCACCGAGACCGCCGCCGGGCTGCTCACCGAACTGACCTCTGCCGCCTCCACGGTGTTCGTCCCGACGACCACCCGCACCCGCGAGCAGTACCACCGCATCCGGCTCCCGGGCGCCCCGGCCGAGTTCGCGATCTGTGCCAACGGCGGCCACATCCTGGTGAAGGGCGAGTCCGACCCGGACTGGCAGCGGACCGTGGCTCGCCGCCTGTCCGACGAGTGCGCCCCCCTCGCCGAGGTCCGTGCCCACCTCGTCGCCACCGCCGACCCCGCGTGGCTGCTGAAGGAGCGTGTGGCCGAGGACCTGTTCGCCTACCTCGTCGTGGACCGCGCCGAACTGCCCCCGGAGTGGACGAAGGAGCTCGCCGCCTGGGCGGAGCCGCGCGGCTGGACCGTATCGCTCCAGGGCCGGAAGATCTACGCCGTACCGCGCCCGCTCACGAAGAGCGCCGCCATGCGCGAGGTCGCCCGCCGCACCGGCGCCACGCACACCCTCGCCGCCGGCGACTCCCTCCTGGACGCGGACCTCCTGCTCGCCGCCGACCAGGGCTGGCGCCCCGGCCACGGCGAACTCGCCGACGCGGGCTGGAACGCCGCGCACATCGAGGCTACCGCCGAACGGGGCGTGGCGGCGGGCGAGGAGATCCTGCGCCGCTTCCTGCGGGCCTCGGGGGCCTGAGGGGGTGCCGTTCACGCCTCACGGGTCATTCATGCGGGCGACCGTAGAGTTGTGCGATGACCAAGGGAAACTCCACCAAGATCACCGATGAGCTGTACGCGTACATGCTGGCGCACAACCCGCCGCTGGACGCCGTGCAGCGCGAGCTTGTCGAGACGACCTACGCGCGGCTGCCCGAGCACGCGGGCATGCAGTCGGCCGAGGAACAGGGCCCGCTGCTCGCCTTCCTCGTCCGCCTGACCGGCGCCCGGCACATCGTGGAGGTCGGCACGTTCACCGGCTTCTCCGCCCTGGCGATGGCCCAGGCCCTCCCGGCGGACGGGCGGCTGATCGCCTGCGACGTCTCGGAGGAGTGGACGGCGTACGGCCGCGAGGCGTGGGAGAAGGCGGGCGTCGCCGACCGCATCGACCTGCGTATCGCCCCCGCCCTGGACACCCTGCGCGCGATGCCGGAGGAACCCCACATCGACTTCGCCTACCTGGACGCGGACAAGGGCAACTACATCGCGTACTGGGAGGAACTGGTGCCGCGGCTGCGCCCGGGCGGGGTCATCACCACGGACAACGTGCTGTTCCACGGCCGCGTGACGGATCCGGACGCGACGGGCGCGGCTAAGGCCATCCAGGAGTTCAACGACCATGTGTCGGCGGACGCGCGGATGGACAGCGTGCTGCTGACGGTGTCGGACGGGCTGACGCTGTCGCGCAAGCGGTAGCCGCCCGGGGGCGGCGGGGCTTCCGGGCTTCGGCGCGTCCGGGGCGCCGGGTCAGCCGCAGCAGCCTCCGCCGCAGCAGCCGCCCCCACCACCGCCGGAGGGCGCGGGCCGGGAGCCGCCGCCCGCCGTACCGCCGACGGCGACGGTGGAGAGCAGCTTCACGGTGTCCTCGTGCCCGGCGGGGCAGGAGGCGGGAGCGGAGGACTCGGCCATGGGACGGCTGAGCTCGAAGGTGTCTCCGCAGGAGCGGCAGCGGTATTCGTAACGAGGCATGACGCCAGGTTATCCGCGACCGGGCCCTGGCTGTCCAGGACGAGGCGAGCCGGGCGAGGGGGCACCGCACCCGCGCCGACGCTCCTCGGAGCAACGTCTGTCGCTAGCTCCGACGCTCCCCGGAGCCACGTCTGTCGCTCGCCCTGACGCTCGCCGGAGTCACGCTCGACGCACGCCCTGACGCTCGCCGGCGTCCCGCCCGACGCACGCGCTGACGCTCGCCGGAACCACGCCCGACGCACGCCCTGACGCTCGCCGGCGTCCCGCCCGACGCACGCGCCGATGCTCGCCGGAGTCACGCCCGACGCACGCCCTGACGCTCGCCGGAACCACGCCCCGATGCGCGCGGAATCAAGCGTCCCGACACACGCGGGAATCGCGCCCGACGCACGCCCCCTACGCGTGCCGGAAGCACACCCCCGACGCGCGCGGAATCACTTCGCCCCGACGCGCGGAATCACTTCACCCCGACGCCGCACGGCGTCAGTGGCTGCCCGCGCCGCGTTCCTCGCGGATGTCGGCGACGACGTCCGCCGCGGTCCGGCGCAGGCCCTCCGTCACGGTGAGGAAGTGCCAGTAGTCGGGGTGGCGGTTCTCCAGGGCCGTGATCGCCTGGTCCAGGCGGGCCACCGCGTCGTCCAGCGGCCGGGCGTGCCGCGGCTCGGGGGTGTGGCGCCCGGCCATGGCGAGACGCTGGGCGTCGCGGATGGCGAACCGGGTGCGCTGGATCTCCTGCTGCGGGTCCTTGGCGACGTCATCGAGCCGGCGCAGGCGGTCACCGGCGGCGGACACCGCCTCGTCGGTGGCGTTGAGCAGGGCCCGCACGGTGCTCAGCCGGTACGTGGCGTCGGCCCAGCGCTGCTCGTCGCGGGCCTGGGCCGCCTCCTTCAGCTTCTCCTCGGCCCGGCTCACATTGACCGCGGCCTGCTCCGGGACCGGCTGGAGGTCCTGCCAGCAGGCGGCGGAGAACCGGCGCCGCAGCTCGCTGAGCACGGGCTCGACGGAGGCGGACCGGGTGGTCAGCGCCTGGGCGCGGGTGCGCAGGGTCACCAGCCGGCGATCGATCTCGGCGGCGCGCTCGGGCAGCTTCTCGGCCTCGGCCCGTACGGCTTCGGCGTCGCGCAGCACGCGGTCGGCGCGTTGCAGGGTCTCGGGCACGCCGTGGCGCCCGGCCCCCTGATTGAGCTTGGTCAGCTCGGGGGCGAGAGCGGCGAGCCGGGCGGCGAGATCATCCGCCCG
This sequence comes from Streptomyces sp. SAS_281, assembly GCF_052542855.1. Taxonomy (NCBI): domain Bacteria; kingdom Bacillati; phylum Actinomycetota; class Actinomycetes; order Kitasatosporales; family Streptomycetaceae; genus Streptomyces; species Streptomyces sp. SAS_281. The sequence goes on along the minus strand of NZ_JBMNDO010000013.1, from coordinate 80,987 downwards.
CAGCCCGGACGCCCGCACCGAATCGAGAGCATTGCTCGCGCCGAGGAGCGCCTGTCGCGCGCGCTCGACGGCGGGGGCGAGCCGGGCGAGCTGCGTCTCGGCGCTCCCGAGGAGCGGACCGAGCCCGGCGCCGAACCGGTCGAGCTCCCCCTTGACCCGCGTCAGCTGCTCCTTGGCGGAGGCCAGCTCGGACCGGGCCCGGGACGCCACCGACGGCTCGAGGTCGTCGCGGTCGAGGTCATGGGCGTCGACGGCGGTGATGTACGCGTGACTCGCCTCGTCGATGCGCCGGCCGAGAGCGGCGAAGTCGTCCACGGCCTTGCGGGCGGCCGGCGAGCTGTCGACCGCGGTGATGGTCTCGATGGAGATCTTGAGGTCGCGCTGCGCGGTGTCCAGCTCGTAGAACGCCTCGGCGGCCGCGTCCTTCGCCGCCTGCGCCTCGGCCCGCTGCCCCTCGCCGCGTCCCCCGAACCACCGCCGCGTACCGCCGCCGGTGACGGCGAGGGGAAGCGCGACGGCGAGGAGAGGGAGGGGCGCGAGAACGAGAACGCACAGGTCACGCAGGCCCGAAGCGCGCCGGGCGCACCGGTCACGCGGGCCGCGAACGTACCGGCCACGCGGACCCGCCCCGACCGCACGACGCCGACTCCGCTCCCGTACCGCTCCGGCGACTCCCGCCTGCGGCTGCGCGTCTGTCGCCGTCACATGCCTCTCCCGTGCCTCTTCGCCCTGACGGATACATTCTCCCACCAGTAAGGACGAACACACGTGCCGGTTAGTTCACACCGGGGCCGGTGACCGTGCTCCTTTCTCAGCTCGCGTGCCGCACGGCGACCCCGCCGTTGTCGCTGTGGGCCTTCACGACGTGCCGGCTGCTGTCACTGCGGGGCACCTTCACGTCGACGTGCCCGTTGTCTGCCGACGCGGAGACGGCGTACGAGGTGGCGCCGGCGGGCAGGTCGATGGCGATGCGCCCGTTGGCGCTGTCGGCGTCCACGAGATCCGGGACGCGGTTGAGATCGAGGTTCACCGACCCGTTGTCCGCCCGCGCCACCACGGATCGTGCGGAGATCCGCTCGCCCCGTACGGACCCGTTGTCGCTCTTCAGCTCCAGGGGCCCGCTGACGTCCCGGACGACGACGGCGCCGTTGTCGGAGTGGAGTTTGAGCGGCGTGGTGAACTTCGACGCGGTGACCTTCCCGTTGTCCGCGTCCACGGTCAGCGCGATCCCCCGGGGCACCTTCACCTCGTGGCGCGCGCCGCAGTTGCTGATGAGGGCCTTGCACTTCACGTGGAGGGTGAGCGTGTCCCCCTCCAGCTTCCACACGGGGTCCGGCCCGCTCCCGAGGAGGACCCACCCGTCGACCCTCCGCGTCACCTGGATCTCGTCCACGTCGGCCGGAACGACCTCCACCACGGAGTCGTCCGCGTCGATGGTGAGAGCCTCCCCCTTGAACGCGAACGACTTGTGCTCGGCGGGCGCGTCGTCCACGTCCGCGCTCCCGCACCCGGTGAGCGCCGCGACGAGCAGAACGGTACCGCCGACGGCCACGAGCGCGCTGCGATTACGGATGGTCATGGTGATCAGGTCCCCCTGGGCCGACGCTGCGATGTGTTCCTACGGTAGGCAGCGCCGCCCACCCCGGACGATCCGGACGGCTACCGTCTCCGGGGTGGGGCTATCCCCCGTAACCCCGCCCCGAACCGATTGTCGGCATGCCCCGCGAGCCATGTAACCTGTTCCTTCATCCGCGGGTGCGTAGCTCAGGGGTAGAGCGCTGCTCTTACAAAGCAGATGTCGGCGGTTCGAAACCGTCCGCGCCCACCAGTGCAAAGACCCCCAGCCGATCATGGCTGGGGGTCTTTGACATCCACGTCCGACATCAACGGGCGCGGTCACCCACGGTGGGGACGCTGCCGCTTCAGCATCCGGTCGAGGTGACTCACGGCCTCGCGCTGCGTGTCCTGGACGACGTCTGCGTAGATGTTCATCGTGACCGCGATCTGACTGTGGGGAAGCGTCTGTCTCCTGCGGCGCCCCTTGGGATCGTCCTCGTACGCCTCACCGCGGACACGCTGCCGCTGAGTGCGGACCCGGATCTCCCGCCTGTCAAGGCACCCGGCTGCGCCCCGCTCCGCCGGGCGCGCTTCCCTGCTTTGGTTGGGCCTGCGCTCCTGCCTCGGTCCGCTCGGCGCTGCCGCCGCCGACGCGCGCCCACGTGTTGGTAGGCCCGTAGGGCATGAGACGAGAATCAGACCCGCGGCCTCAAGACGATGCCTGCGGCGGGGCGCTCAGACTCCGGATGGGAGGGGCGCCGTTCGCGGATGTCGGCGGAATCGTGGTGAGCGTCGTGGGGGGCTCCCACCCCGACCACCTTCGACCCAGGCAGAGCCGAGCAGCCGCGGCGCAGGGCGTCAAGGTCCTTCGTACAGTGGCGCGCTCCACCTTGACGCCCTGAGCCACGCCCGCTCCACGGAGTGTGGGTCGCAGGCGGACGGGATGGGAGCTGAGATGAGTGGTGGGCGGACGGTTGTGGGTGCCTGACTGCTTGTCAGTGGTGGCCCTTACGCTTCCGCCATGCGCAAAGGTGCGATCAGTCGAGACGCTGTCCTCAGGGCTCTGGCGGAGTATGACGACCTGGGGCAGGACGAGTTTCTGTCCAAGTACGGGTACAAGCCGGCAACCGGGTATCTCCTCCTGCACGAGGAACGAACCTACGACTCCAAGGCCATCGCTGGTGTGGCGCACAAGTTCGACCAAGGTCGAGCGCTGAAGCCTGATGAGTTGATCGGCGGAAGGTCGCACGCCGCCAGGTGGCTGGCCCGACTCGGCTTCACGATCCGTTCGTCCCGGAGTCCTGACTGGACTCGTGACGAGATCATCCTTGCTTGCGACCTGGCCATGGCCAACGGCTGGAAGCGACTGGAATTCGACGACCCGCGTGTGATCGAGCTGTCAGCCCTACTCCAGACCATGCCGATCCATCCTGAGGAGCTGCGTAACGAGTTGTTCCGGAACCCCAACGGCGTGGCGCGTAAGACGGTTGACATCACATGCCGGCACCCCGACTACGCAGGCAAGCCCACAAACGGGAACGTCCTGGATGTCGAAGTCATGAACGACTTCCTCGCCCGGCCTGCTGAGATGGCGAAGGTAGCCCGGCGCATCCGGCAAGGACTGGTCGCAGGAGAGTTCCAGGAGCTATCACCCGAGGTCGAGGAGGAAGACGACTACAGCGCACCCGAGGGCAGGCTGCTGCTGCGGCGCCACCGGAGCCGCGAGCGGAACAAGGCTTTGCGTAAGAAGAAGATCGACGCGGCCTTGCGTCAGGGACGCCAGCTCGCTTGTGAGGCGTGCGGCTTCGATTTCGAGCAGGTCTACGGCGACCGTGGGAGCGGATACATCGAGTGCCACCACGTTGTTCCCCTGCATGAGGCCGGCGAAGGCCGCACCAAGCTCAGCGACCTCGCCCTCATCTGCGCCAACTGTCACCGCATGATCCATCGGCGCGCACCATGGCCGACCCCGGAGGAGCTGCGGGCCTCGATCGAGCAGAAGCATGCGAACGACAGGCGCGCCGCGGTGGCTGTGTCGCGACCGCGCAGGGCCCCCGATGAGCAGATGCCGAAACCGTGAACTGACATCCACCCCTGGCGGTCGTGGCCCGGCGTATCACTTTGCATGGGCGCCTCGGGCCGACCCCTCAAAGCCGTTGTCGGCGGGTCGCAGCCGCCCGTGCCCACCGCAGGTCATAGACCGTTCGGGAGGGGGCCTTCACTCGGGAGGCCCCCGAGGCCGCAGCACGTACTCAGTGCCCGCCTGGGGGCCACCCGTGCTCGTCGCGTACACGCCTGCCGATTGCTCGCGCAGCCGAGTCGGCGCTGTGCGTCGAGGACCCCGTGCCCCGGAGGTTCTGTTCGGCTGCCTCCCGGCGATGTTCCGGCTGCCCCGGACGACAGCTCACCCGGTGGACCCATGCGGTGAGGGACGAGGTGCCTGTCGGTAGGTTGCTCCTATCGACCTACTGATCGGTCGCCGCAGTTCAGGCGACACTGGAGGGGAACGTGCTGATCACCGTTGCGGACGTGGAAGCCGAAGCCGAGCGGATTGCCGCGCACGTCGTGCGGACCCCGACGGTGCCGAGCCCCGGGCTCTCCGCGTTCCTGGGGGCGCCGGTCACCGCGAAGCTGGAACTGTTGCAGCGCACCGGTTCCTTCAAGGCCCGTGGCGCGACGGCCAAGCTGCTCGCGCTCACCGAGGCCGAACGCGCCGCGGGGGTCGTCGCGGTGAGCGGTGGCAACCACGGCATCGCGGTCGCGGTCATGGCGGGGGCGCTGGACATCAAGGCGACCGTCGTCATGCCGCGGTCCGCCCCCGGCCGCGCCGTGGAGATCGCCGAGGCGTCCGGAGCGAACGTCCAGCTGGCCGACACCATGGACGGCGCCTTCGCTCTCGTGGGCGAACTCCGGGATTCGGGGCTCACGTTGGTCCATCCCTTCGACGACCCGATCGTCATCGCCGGGCAGGGCACCGTTGGCCTGGAACTCGCGGAGGACGCCGGGGAACTCACCGACGTACTCGTCAGCATCGGTGGCGGGGGGCTGATCGCCGGTGTCGCGGCCGCGCTGCACGCGCGCCGTCCCGGGGTAAGGGTCTGGGGCGTGGAGACCGAAGGTGCGCGGGCCATGTCGGAAGCCCTGGCCGCCGGCGGGCCGGTGCCGGTCGAACTGTCCTCGGTCGTCTCCACGTTGAGTGCCCCGAGCGCCTCACCGCTCACGTACGAACACGTCTCGGCCCTGGTCACCGGTGTCCTCACCGTGACCGATGCCGAGGCCGTTCAGGGGACCCTCGACCTGGCCGACCACGCGAAGGTCTGGGCCGAGCCCGCCGCTGGATGCCTGCTGCCCGCGGCACGCCAGGTGATGGAGCGCGTCGGTGAGAGCGCCAGGCTCGGCCTGGTCGTCTGCGGCGGCAACGCGACCACGGCCGACGTGACCGCCTGGGCCGAACAGTTCCGGCTGCGCTGAGACGGGCCGTACGTCGCACGGTGGGCCCGGACGGCTCGGCCCGCCGCGATTGCGCGGTCGAACGTTCCGCGGTGGCGGCTCAGCCGCTTCGCGAGGAGGTGGCAGCCGGCTTCGGTGGCTTCGCCGGTCAGGGCGGCCGCCCGCGTCCGGAAGGCGGCCCATGCCATGGTCACGGGGCAGGATGGCAGGGTGGTCCGAAAGCCGTGGTCCGCATCCGTGGAGGATGTCCCGTGTCCGAAGTCCTGGTTCGTCTGCGCGAGGACGCCGATCTGGGCGAGGCGGCTGCCGTGCTCGTCGGTGTCCATGAGTCCGACGGGTATCCCGTCGAAGGGGTGGCGGACCCCGAGGCGTGGTTGTCCCCGGAGGGCTTGATCGCGGCATGGGTCGCCGAGCTCGACGGGCGGGTCGTGGGGCATGTCGCCGTCAACCGGGCCCAGCGCGGTGAGGACGTGGCGCGGCTCTGGCGGGAGAGGGCCGGTGCCGGGGATGCGGAGGTCGCGGTGCTGGCCCGGTTCTTCGTGGGGCGGGACGCGCGGGGTGCTTCGGCCGGGGGGCGGCTCATGGGTGCGGCGGAGGGGTACGCCCGGGCGCAGGGGCTGCCGTTGGTGCTCGAGGTTCTGACCAAGGACGCCGCCGCCATCCGTCTCTACGAGCGGCTCGGTTGGCAGCGGATCGGTGAGGTCCGGCACTTCTTCGCCGGCCGGCACTTCGACGCCCTGTGCTTCGTGGCGCCGGGCGAGTGAGGTAAGGTCCGGCCGGTCCGGCGCCGGCGGGAAAACCTGGACCGGCACGAGACCCCGCCCGCGCGGGGCGCCTTCCCCGACAACCTTCCGGCCTCTCCGGAGGCCCCGCCCGAGGTGTACGCCGACACCATGATCAGCCCGTACGCGGGCTCCGCGGAGAGCGCTCCACTCGGTACAGTCCCCGTGTGACCAGTGAGCCCGAACCGGCGATTCCCGAGATCACCCGCACCGACTGCGCGCGGTGCGGCACCGAGGTGCACGGTCTGGCCGGGCGGTACGCCTGTGCGCTCTGCGGGTGGGTCAACCACTACTCGGAGGGGCACGAGGAGCTGCCCGGCCTGGACGCGGACCCCGACCATGGCCGCGGTCGGTAACGCGTTGCCCCGGGCCCGTGCCGTCCCCTGGCGTCCCGGTCATGTCGCCTGACCAGGAAAACCGGCCGGACCGTGTCCCGCGTCGCCGTCGAGGAGTTGTGCCGGCGCATCGGCGTCGGCGGCGTGCCGGTCGTCCGGTTCTCCGAGGGGTCTGCGCCCGTCTACGCGGTCGGTGACGCCGGGGGGTCGGCACGGGCAACCGACCCTGCACGGGGCCGGCCCGGGCGGCGACGGGTGGCGGTACGTGCTGATGTCCAGGCTGCACGGCGAGGACCTGGCGCCCGCCTGGGGACGGGTGCCGGGCCGGCACCGGGAACGGATCGTCACCCGTCCGTGCTGCTGGCGTACACCTTGCTGCACGTGTACAGCGATCTCCCGTGGTACTTCCGGGAGGTGCCCGCGCCCGCCGGGGAGACGCTTCCCGCGCTCGCCGAGGCGTGGTTCGGGGTGGCCTGACCGGAGTGCGTGCGGGGCGGGGCGTGCGTCGGGCGCCCCCGTGACCCGGGTGCCGTAGGGGCCGTGCCGACCCCTACCCTGCCGCCATGGGTGACGGGCGCGAAGGGCTGATGGCTGTCGGTGACCAGGAGAGGGAATCGCCTCCTCCGCTGCGGTCGCCCGCCTTCCGGAGGTTCCTGCTCGCCCAGCTGGTCTCCGCGACCGGGTCCGCGATGGCCCCGGTGGCGCTGGCGTTCGCCGTGATCGAGCAGGGCGGGGGAGCGCGGTCGCTCGGGATCGTGCTGACCGCCAACACCGTGCCGGCCCTGGTTTTCCTGCTCGTCGGCGGGGTGCTGGCGGACCGGGTCTCGCGCAGCCGGATCCTCTTCCTCGGCAACCTCGGCGCGGGCGCCGCGCAGGCGGTCGTGGCCGTCCTCGTGGCGACCGGTACGGCGACCACCGCCGCGATGAGCCTGTGTGCGTGCGCCTCGGGGGCGGCGGCCGCGTTCACCGTGCCGGCGGCCCAGGGGGTGGTGCCCCGGCTCGTGGATCCGGAGCGGCTCCAGGAGGCCAACGCGCTGGTCCGGGTGCCGAGGAACGCGGTCAGGGTCGTCGGCCCCGTCATCGGCGGGTTCGTCGTCACCCTGACCGGGCCGGCCTGGGCGCTCGGGTGGGATGCCGTGACCTTCGTCCTGGCCGCGCTCCTGCTGGCGGGGCTGCGGCTCGCGGGGACCGTCCCCGCCGGGGGCCCGGGCGGGGGGCTGGCGGCCGATCTGCGCGTCGGGTGGGCCGGGTTCAGGTCCCGCGTCTGGCTGTGGAGCTACACCCTCTCCGGTACGGCCGTCGTGGCCGCCTGGCTGGCCGGGTACCAGCTGCTGGGGCCCCTCGTGGCGGACCGCAGCTACTCGGGCGCCGGCTCCTGGGGGCTGGTGCAGGGGGCGTTCGCGGCCGGGTTGCTGGCGGGGACGCTCGTCTGTCTGCTGTGGAAGCCGCAACGGCTCGTGCTCGTCTGTGTGGTGACGAGCTCCACGCTCTTCCTGCCCTTGGCCGCGATGGGGCTCGGGCTGCCGCTGCTCTGGGTGCTGGGGGCGGCCGTCGTCGCCGGCGCGGGGGTGGACGTGGCCGTCGTGGCCTGGTCCACCGCTATGCAACAGCAGGTTCCCGACGAGGAGTTGGGGCGCCTCAACGCCTTCAACTCGCTGGGGGAGCAGATCGCCATCCCGCTCGGCTACCTCGTCGTCGCGACCGCGTCCGCGTACTGGTCCAGCGGCAGCATCCTCCTGGTGTGCTCGGCCGTCATCCTCGCCGCCGGGGCGGCCAACGCCTGCGTGCGCGATGTGCGCCGGATCAGGCGGAGGTGAGCGTGCCGTGCCCGGCGCGTCGAGGGCAGGGCCGAAGCTCCGGTGGTTTATATATGTCGTTCACCGACCTATAGTGGCGTCATGGCATCCAAGAAGAACCTCGTCGCCAACCGTGAGTCCCTCGCCCACAAGGTCCGTTACGCCGCGAGCCGGCCGGACCGCATCGCGCCGTACCTGAAGCGGGCGGCCCGCGACCGTTGGCTGGCGTTCAAGCACCCGGACCACGTGAACTACTACCGGGCCGTGATGGCCTCGGACACCCGGCGCAACCCGGAGGCCGCCGTCGGCAGCCAGACGCACGAACGGTGGCTGGCCCTGGGGCAGATGCAGTTCGACTACCTCGTGGAGCACGGGCTCGCCCCCGGCGCCCGGATGCTCGACATCGGGTGCGGGAACCTCCGGGCCGGCTGGCGGTTCATCGACCATCTGGAGGCCGGGCACTACTACGGCATCGACATCTCGCCCGACATCCTGATCGCCGCCAAGCGGACCCTGACCGCGCAGGGGCTCCAGGCCAAGGTGCCGCATCTGACCCTCACCAAGGACCTGACGCTGGACTTCCTGCCGGACGCGTACTTCGATGTCGTCCACGCCCACAGCGTCTTCTCGCACTCGCCGATCGGGATCATCGAGGAGTGCCTGGCCCATGTGGGGCGTGTCCTGGCGCCCGGCGGGCACTTCGACTTCACCTTCGACCGCACCACCGGTGCCGAACACCAGGTGCTGCGCGAGGACTTCTACTACCGGACCGAGACACTGACCGCCCTCGCCGCCGAGCACGGGCTGCGGGCGCGGTTCATGGAGGACTGGGAGAAGCTGGGGCACGGGCAGTCGAAGATCCGCGTGACCGCGTGACCGCGTGACCGCGTGACCGCGTGACCCGCTCGTGCACTCAGCCGGTGCTCGCCCCGTCCCGCAGCCGCCACAGGCGCAGCGCCGCCCCCGCCGCCGCGACGACGGCCAGGGCCGGGAGCGCGGTGTCCCGGTCCACCACCCCGGCGCAGTACCCCATCGCGACGAACGGCGCCCCGGCCAGAGCGAACCGGCCCGGCGTGCGCAGCCGGGACAGCGCGGGGCGGCCCGCGAGGAGCAGGGCGGCGGCCACCGGGACGCCCAACCGCCAGAACAGCACCGTGAGATGGCTGCCGGCGTCCGTCAGAGCCAGCGCGGCCACGGTGAGCCCGGTCCACAGCAGCAGCGCGACGCGGGCCGCCGTGCCCAGGGTGCGGCCGGGCGGCCGCAGGTCCGGCGGGCAGGCCAGCGGCAGCGCGGCCACCGCGACCGGGGCCAGGAGATACGGGGCGGCCGCGGACGGGGGCAGCACCCCGGCCGTCAGGGGGACCACGAGGAGCGCGAGCTCCTGGGCCAGCGTGCCCGCGAACGCACACCGCGCCCCCGCCGCGAAACGCCCGCCCAGCGCCAGGACCGCCCCCGCCAGCGTCACCAGGTCGCAGCCGGTCATGAGGTAGCTGAGCGGAGCCAGGAAGTCCGCGTTCCCGCTCAGCCGCCAGTCGCCGAGCATCGAGACGAGACCGAAGGCGGCGTACGCGGCCGTCGCGGCCAGCGCGAAGGGCGCGGCAGCGGCGAACAGGCGGCCGGCGCGCTGCGCGGAACCGAGGCGCATCCGCATCCGCAGCGCGTGCCCCACGATGTCGCCCGCCTCCCGGAACCGGGCGGCCCGGCCCGCGCCCTCGGTCGCCTCGCGGTACGCCTCGGCGATCTCCTCCCCGAAGGCGCGGCGGTAACCGGCCGGGTAGAGCCGCAGCAGCGGAGTGCTCATGCGGTGGCCGGCTTCCCGGCGGCACCCAGGCGCCGGGTGGCCTCGCGCGCGGTGGCCGCGATCCGCCGCGCCTCGGCGGCCAGGGTCTCCCGGCCGATGGCGGTGAGCGTGTAGGTGCGGCGGAGCCGGCTGTCCACGACCTCCTCCGCGTGCACCTCGATCAGACCCTCGTTCAGCAGGCGCTCCAGTGCCCCGTAGAGCGTGCCGGTGCGCATCTTGACCCGCCCGGAAGAGATCGTCTCGACCTCGCGCGCGATGGCGTAACCGTGCCGGGGCTCGTCCGCCAGGGCGGTCAGGAGGAGAAGGGTCGGTTCCTGCATCGCGCGTTCGCTCATGCTCCCATCGTACGCCTGGCATGGGTCACTCACCGGCATATGACGGGCCGCCCTGAGCTGCGACGGGAAGGACCTTCCCCAGACGGGCCAAGGGGGAGAGCGCCATGAACAGCGGGGAGAGGGCGAGCGCGACCGCCGTGACGAGGAGACTCGGGCGCAGCCCCCACGTACCCGCGAGGAACCCGCCGAGCAGGGAGCCGAAGGGGGTGAGACCCATCCCGGCGAAGTTGATCGTCGCCACCACCCGCGCCTGGATGCGGACCGGCGTGACCGCCTGCCGTACGGACATCACCGTGACGTTGACCAGCTGGCCGAACGTACCGAAGACGAGGTTGACGGCCATCAGCGCGGGCAGGACCAGGGGCCCGGAACCGTGCAGCGCGGGTACGCCGAGCATCACGCCGTCCGCCAGGACCGCCGAGCCCACCAGCACCACGCCGTACCCCAGCCGTTCCGGCAGCTTCGCCGCGAGGAGCGACCCGAGCACCGCCCCCGGACCCGTCGCCGCGAGCGCCAGCCCCACCTCGGCGCCGGACAGGCCCAGTTCGCGCGGCAGGAACAGCAGATAGACCGTCATCAGCGCGGCGAGCGAGAACTGGAACAGGGCCGACGCCAGCCCCACCGCGCGCAGCGCCGGGTGCCGGGCCACGAACCGGAGCCCTTCGTGGATCCGCCGCAGGACCGGCGCGGGGGCCCCGGCGGGCGCGGGCACGCGTTCCGGGCGGCGGATGCGGCCGATCGACACGGCCGACAGCACGAAGAAGCACGCGCCGGTGACGACCGCGAGCAGCGGCGAGAACACCGACATCAGCGCCCCACCGAGCGCCGGGCCGCCGATCCGCGCCGCCGACCTGCTGCCCTCCAGCGCGCTGTTTCCCCGCATCAGCAACTCGCGGTCCACCAGCCGCACCAGCGACGCCTGGTACGCCACGTCGAAGAACACGCTGCCCACCCCGAGCAGGGCGGCCACCACGAGCAGGACCGGCAGTCCGAGCACGCCGAGGAGATACGCCGACGGCACCGCGGCCAAGGCCAGCGCCCGGCCGAGATCCGCCGCCACCATCACCGTCCGGGTGCGGCGGCGGTCCGCCCACGCGCCCGCGAACAGTGACAGCAGCAGGATCGGCGCCTGCTCCACCGCGCGCAGCAGGCCGAGCGCGCCCGCGTCGGCGTGCAGCGAGACGACGGCGACCAGCGGCAGGACGACCAGGAGTGCCTGTTCGCCGAACTGGGACGCGGTCTGCCCGGCCCACAGGCGCAGGAAACCGGAATCCCGCCGGAGCGCGGGGGAGGGGGTACGGGAAACGGGATGCACGGGGGCCCCTTGAACAGCGGACGGCAAGGCTCCGCCGCCACCGCGCACAGAGGTGTGCGCAGGCGGTCCGGCGGGAAAGGCTCGCTGTGCCGCGCTCGGAGGCAGCACGCGATGACGGGTCGGTCCACGACGTCAGCGCGTGCGCGGGCTACCGGGCAACTCTCCCTCCTCCAGTCGTCGGGTGAGGGGGAGGTTAGCCGCCCGGCGGGACGGGGAACAGCGAGTTTCCGTCGCCGCCGTCCGGCGACTCCTCGCGAGCCAGCTCCCGGAAGCACTGCCGCAGCCAGGCGTGCGCCGGATCCGCGTCGTGGCGCGGGTGCCAGGCCATGCCGAAGGCGAGCGGCGGCAGCGGGAGGGGGATCTCGAACGTCCGCAGCCCCAGGGGTTCCGTCAGCGGGCGCGCCCGCAGGGACGTCAGGCCGACCAGGTCGCTGCCGAGCAGGATGAACAGGGACGACGGCAGGGTGCCCACACTGACCACGACCCGCCTGTGCAGCCCCAGTTCGGCGAGCCCGGTGTCCACCGGGCCCTGCGTCCGGCCGCGCCGGGACACCGTCACATGGTCGTAGGCGGCGAACCGGGCCGGGGTGATCTCCCCGTCCAGGAGCGGATGGCCGGGCCGCACGACGCCGATCATCCGGTCGTCGTAGAGGTGTTCGCGGCGGACCTCCGGGGACCGCGTGTCGATCACCCCCACCTCCAGATCGGCGGCGCCCTCGCGCAGGAACGGCCCGTCCACATGGCTCTCCATCAGGAAGCGGAGCCGCACGCCCGGTGCCTCCCGGGCGATCCGGGCGAACAGCGCCGGGCCGGAGACCGCCGCCAGGGTGTCCTGGGCCAGCACGGTGAACGTCCGCGACAGGGCGCGCAGATCGACCTTGCCGCCCGACAGGAACACCCCGCGCGCCCGCTCCACGACCGCGCGCACTTCGCCGTGGATGGCCAGGGCGTGCGGCGTGGGCACCATCGCGCGCCCGGCGCGCACCAGCACCGGATCGCCGAGCGCCTTGCGGATGCGGCCGAGGGTGCGGCTCATCGCGGGCTCGGACAGATGCAGCCGGGCGGCGGCCCCGGAGACGCTGCACTCGTCGAGGAGAACGTCCAGGGCGACCAGAAGATTGAGGTCAAGGCTGGATTGCGTCACACGCATACGTCCCTTGTCCAAGATGCATTGGAAAGCAAGTCGCGCCAACTCTACGGTGGAAGCACATCCCACCCGCCACGGCTCCCAGGAGGAGCGTTGTCCCCGTATGCCCAGAAGCCCCCGTCCCTTACCCCGGCCGCGCAGTACGTGCTCTGCGCCTGTGTGCTCGTCGCGCAGGGCATGGTCGCCGCCGTCAACCTGCTCATCCCCCAGCTCGCCGCCTCCACCCTGCATCCGTCCGCCGGCGAACTGCTGTGGTCGGTCGACGCGTACGTCATCGTCTTCGCCGGCCTGCTGATCCCGGCGGGTGCGCTCGGCGACCGCTTCGGACGCAAGGGCGCCCTCCTCACCGGACTCGGCCTCTTCGCGGCGGGCGCCGCCGTCAGCGCGCCGGCCACCGTCCCCGCCGTACTCATCGCCGGGCGCGGGGTGTGCGGGGCGGGGGCCGCGCTCATCATGCCCGCGACCATGTCCCTCCTGATGACCCTCGCCCCGCCCGCCCGCAGGTCCCAGGCGCTGGCGGCCTGGACGCTCGCCGCCGGCCTCGGCGGCCTCGCGGGCAACGTCGGCGGCGGCCTCGCCGGCCAGTTCTCCACCTGGCGCGCCCTCTTCTGGGCCATGGTGCCGCTGGCCGCGCTGCTCGCCCTCGCCGTCGCCCGCCTCACACCCCGCAGCCCCGAGAGGACGGACGCCGCGCCCGCCCCGCTCGGCTCGCTGCTGCTCGTGGCCGCCCTCACCGCCCTGGTGTACGGGATCATCGAGGGCCCTCCGCAGGGCTGGGGGTCGGCGCGGGTGCTGACCGCCTTCGGGCTCGGAGCCGTACTGCTCACCGGATTCACCGTCCACGGGCTGCGCGCCGCACGGCCGCTGCTCGACCCCAGGATCTTCGCCTCGCCGGTGGTGCGCGCCGGGACACTGGGGATCGCCACGGCCTTCTTCGGGCTGTTCGCGCTGTTCTACGTCAACTCCCAGTACCTCCAGTACGTGAAGGGCTTCCCGGTCGGCCTCGCCGGGGTGGCGATCGTGCCGCTGACCGTCGGAATGGCCGTCATGCCGAAGTTCGGGGCGCGCTGGCAGGACCGGTACGGCATCCGGCCGGTGGCGGGCGGGGGGCTCGCGGTCATCGGCCTGGGCCTGCTCCTGGTCTCGACCGCCGACGGCGGCACCCCGTACGTCCTGTACGCGGTGTACCTGCTCGTCATCTCCGCCGGTACGGGGCTCTGCGCGCCCGCGCTGACCTCGGCCGTGGTCGTCGGGCTGCCCGCGCACCGCAGCGGGCTCGGCTCCGGGCTCAACACGGCGGCGCGCGAGATCGGGGCCGCGCTCGGCGTCGCCGTCGTCGGCACCGTGCTGGCCTCCGGGACCGGCGCGGGGCACACCGGGGCCGCCCACGCAGCCGCCTTCGCCCCGGCGATGTCCGACGGGCTGAGGGTGGTGGCGGTGGTGCTCCTCGTCGCCACGGTGTTCGTGGTCCTGGGCACGTCGGGGCGGCCGCGCGGTGCGGCGGACGGGGCGGGGAGCGTGGCCGGGGCGGAGGCCGGGAGCGTCACCCGTACGGGTGTTTCCGTGTAGCCGCGCCGGGAAGGGCGGCGCAGGGTCGGTCCTGTACGTTCCACCGGCCCTGGAGTCCTCATGGCACAGACCGCGCCCCCGCCGGGCACCCCCTCCTCGCCCACTGCCCCGCGCCCGGGGGACGAGAACCCCTGGGCGTCCGGCGGCGTCATGTTCGCCGGTGTGCTGCTGATGGTGGACGGGGTGCTCGACGCGATCAAGGGCATCGCCGGTATCGCGTCGGACGACGTCTACGCACGGATCAACGACTACGTCTTCAAGTTCAACGTGACGGCCTGGGGCTGGATCCACCTCGTCCTGGGCATCCTCATCGCCATCGTCGGCTGGGGCATCCTCAGGGGCGCCGCCTGGGCCCGCGGCGTCGGTGTGGGGCTCGCGGCGCTCAACATGATCGCCAACTTCATGTGGCTGCCCTACCAGCCGGTCTGGGCCGTGGTCTCCCTGGCCATCGACACCTTCGTGATCTGGGCCCTGTGCACGGCACGGAAGCCGGTCATCTGACCGGCCGCTCGCGGCCGACTCCGTGCCGTTGTCAGTGGCCGGAGTCACACTGGATACATGTGCCGCAGTATCAAGACGCTCCGCCCGCCCGCTCTGCCCGAAGAGGCCACCGAGGACGACATCCGCGCCGCCGCCCTGCAGTACGTCCGCAAGGTGTCGGGCTTCCGCGCCCCGGCCGCGCACAACAGGGAAGTCTTCGACCGCGCCGTGGACGAGATCGCCGAGGCGACCGCCCGGCTGCTCGACGGCCTGGAGGTACGGGGTGGTGTCAGGACGCCATAGGGGGCGCGGCGGCCGCGGCGGCGGCCGGACGCCGCATGAGCAGCGCGGCGAAGGAACCCGCGAGGAACAGGGCGAGGACCGACACGGCGGTCCCCAGCCAGCTCGCGCCCAGCCACTGCGCGCCGAAGTAGCCCAGGCCCACGCTGTAACCGGCCCAGGCCACGCCCGCGACGGCCGACCAGGGCAGGAATTCCTTCACCTTGCGGTGCGAGGCCCCCGCGCCCAGCGAGACGACCGAGCGCCCGGCAGGGGCGAAGCGCGCGATGACGACGAGGATGCCGCCGCCCCGGCTCAGGGCGGCGCCGAGGCGTTCCTGCGCGGAGGTCAGGCGGCGGGAGCGGGCGATGGCCCGGTCCAGCCGCTCGCCGCCGTGCCGGGCCAGCCGGTACGCGGCGAAGTCGCCGAGCACCGAGGCGGTGGCGGCGCACAGGACGAGGGCCAGCAGGGAGGGGACCTCGGTCACCTGGCGGGCGGCGCCCGCCGCGTCGGCGGCGACACCGGTGGTCCCGGCCGCGGCGGCCGTGGCGGCGGTGATCACCAGCACGCCGCTGGGCAGTACGGGGAGGAAGACGTCCAGCAGCACGGAGAGGGCGACCGCGACATAGATCCATGGGCTGCCGGTCAGCGCACCCACACTCTCGAGCACCTTCTACTCCCCGATCGGTAACAACGCCGCGACGTCGCAGGGGAGCGGCAGGAGCGGCAGGGTCAGCTGTACAGCGTACGCCTGCCGTTCACCCGGTGATCCAGATATATGCGTGATGTTGGGCACCCCGGTCGAGGGTGCCTTGAGCGCGCACCGCCGGGGAGCGGTTTTCCCGGCGGTGCGCGAGGGACGTGCGGGGCCCGGTCGGTCGGCGGGCCCGGGGGAGCGGGGAGGGGTCAGACGGCGACCGGGGAGTTCTGTTCCTGGGTGCGGCCCCGGTCCTGGCGGTCCGGGGTGCGGGCGGTGAGGAGGTTGTCCAGGGCCAGGGCGCCGGGGCCGGTGAAGACGAGCAGCAGGAAGACCCAGCAGAAGACGGCCGACGGCTCGCCGCCGTTCTGCAGGGGGAGGAGGGCGTTGGACTGGTGGACCGTGAAGTAGGCGTAGGCCATGGAGCCGGACGAGACCAGGGCGGCGAACCGGGTGCCGAGGCCCAGGGCCACGAGGACGCCGCCGACGAGCTGGATCACCGCCGCGTACCAGCCCGGCCAGGTGCCGGCGGGTATGGAACCGCCGCCGTGGGCGCCGCCGAGGACGCCGAAGACCGAGGCGGCGCCGTGGCAGGCGAAGAGCCCGCCGACGACGATGCGGAAGAGCGCGAGGACATAGGGCTGTGCCCGGTGGAGGTGTGGGGTCATGTGGGGAGAGGCTCCTTCGGTCTGGTGGGGACGTGAACCGACTGGGCGCAAAAGATTAGGTAGACCTCACCAATACTTGCAAGTTCAACGTTCTGTCGACTGGCTGGAATCTGATGGGCTGTTGTGAGCCGTTCGGTGCGCCAATAACGCCGCGAACTGGGCGGCCGCGTTCCGCCGCTTGGCCTGAACCAATGGCGGCGCAGTTTTCCGGCCACGGACGTCCGGTTCCGCCGGCCGACGCTCCCACCACGGCACCCCCGGGTTTCACCGGAGCCCCACGGGAGTTTTGGGCCCCTCGGGCCCCGTTGACGGGCCGTCGGCCCGCCGGTCCACCGCACGGCACCGAACGGCTTGTCATGAACAGCTGTAGTAGGCCGAAAACACGTCGGTGGCCCCGCCGGCCGGCCCGTCGTTCGGGCATCGGCCGGTGGGGCCACCGGGGTTGGAGTCGCGGTCGGGTGCTCCCCGGCTCAGCAGCCGCTGAGCGCGGACTGCAGGGCCGACTTCTCGGCCGAGTCGACGGACAGCTTGTAGTAGTGCTTCACGTGGACCCAGGCGCGCACATAGGTGCACTTGTACGCGGCGCGTGGCGGCATCCAGGACGCGGGGTCCTGGTCACCCTTGGACTGGTTGACGTTGTCCGTGACCGCGATCAGCTGCGGGCGGGACAAGTCGTTGGCGTACGCCTGTCGTTGGGCGGTGGTCCAGCTGGACGCGCCCGAGCGCCACGCCTCCGCGAGCGGCACCATGTGGTCGATGTCCAGGTCGGAGGCGGCGGTCCAGGTGGCACCGTCGTACGGCGAGTACCAACTGCCGCCGGTGGCCGCGCAGCTGGAGTCCTGGGTGACATTCGTGCCGTCCCGCTCCAGGACGACCTCGCGGGTGTTGCAGGCTCCCGACTGGGTGATCCAGTGCGGGAACTTGTCCCGGCTGTAACCGCTGGAGGAGCCCTCCGCCTTCACGGTCAGCTCGCTCAGATAGGTGCGGGCGGTGGACGCGGAGACCGGGGTGGGCATGGCGGCCTGGGCGCTCGGCGCGGTGAGCAGGCCGGTGGTGGCGGCGAGTGCGGCGGATGCGGCGAGGGCGGCCATGCGACGCGCGTAGACACCTGACATGCGAACTCCCTTGGATGTGGGGGGATGCGGGCGGGCTGTCGTGAACGGCCCGGCCATCGTGGCGGCGCCGGGTTTCCGTGGGGTGGGCGCCAGGTAACAGGGTGGCGACATGGGCACGTCACATCAAGGGATCTGACAAAAGGGTTCGTGGTGCGGGGGGCGCACGGTTCCGTGCCCGCGGGCGCGGTGAGCCGGTCCGGTGCCGCACCGGACGCCGGTGACCTGCGCGGGGGCGCATGCGTACGGCCCCCGCCCGGGGTGGGCGGGGGCCGTACGGAGGTTCGTGATGCTGGTGTTTGACGCGGGGTCAGCGGCCCCGGGGCAGGCGCCGGAGGTACCGGCGCGGGCGGTGGGCGGGGCGCCGCGCGTCCCGCCGGGAGACTACCGCGCCTCGATGTGCAGCGTGATCGCGCCGTCCGCCGCCGCCTCGACGCGCAGCTGCGTCAGGTCGGCCACGTGGGCGTCCGGCGCGTGGGCACCCGCGCGCGGGCCGACGCCCACCACGCGCATGCCGGCCGCCCGACCCGCCGCGATGCCCGCCTCGGAGTCCTCGAAGACCACGCAGTCCGCCGGGGCGAAGCCCAGCGCCGCCGCACCCTTGAGGAAGCCCTCCGGGTCCGGCTTGCTGGCCCCGACGCTCTCGGCGGTGACGCGGAGGTCCGGCATCCGCAGTCCGGCGGCGCCCATCCGGGCCGTAGCCAGCGCCAGATCCGCCGAGGTGACCAGGGCGTGCGGCAGGGCGGCGATGGCGTCCATGAATGCGGGGGCGCCGCCGATCGCGACGACGCCGTCGGTGTCGGCGGTCTCCTCGGCGAGCATCACCTTGTTGTCCGCGTAGTTCTGCTCCATCGGGCGCTCCGGGAGCAGGACCGCCATCGTGGCGTAGCCCTGGCGGCCGTGGACCACCTTCAGCGCCTCTTCCGGGTCCAGCCCGTTCCGCAGCGCCCAGCGCCGCCAGCAGCGCTCCACGACGGCGTCGGAGTTCACCAGGGTGCCGTCCATGTCGAGCAGCAGTGCTTTGGCGGTGAGGGCGGTGGCCGGCATGGGCGGGCTCCAGTGCGGGGGGAAGCGAACGCCGCGGAGGTGGCGGCGCGGGAGATCAAGCGGCCCCCGCCCGCCGGTCAGGGTGTGCGCGCAGGGGCCACTTTGTTTCTCCACGATACAAAAACCCGGTCGCGAATGCGAATCCCCGTCCGGGGCGGGGTGTGAGGTCCGCCGCCTGCCTGCCCGCCGGGCGCCGTCAGCGCCGGCCGCGTCCCGTCGTCTCCTTCTCCAGGCGGCTCCGGGTGTTGGGGCCGTAGACGCCCTTCGGGTCGCCCTGGATGTTCCACCAGATCTGGTAGTCGCTCACGGCTCGTTCCGTGCGCTCTCCGTAGTCGGAGTCGACCGGGCCGTTGTACACCCAGGCTTCCCGGAGCCGGTTCTGCAATTCCGCCACCGCGGGCCCCTGGTCGCCCCGCCGCAGGGTCCCCGTCTCGTCCGGCGAATCGGGCGGCGGGGCCACGCCCTCGGCCGGCCCGCTGCTGCTCGTGGTGGCCGACGGGGACGCCGCGGTGCCCGCGCCGGGGGCCGAGGAGGACGCGGTGGCGGAGCGGGAGGCGGAAGCGGAGGCGGAGGCCGAAGCGGAGGCGGACGGCGACGCGGAGGACGAGGCGGACGAGGTGGGGGAGGCGGAACGGCTGGGCGAGGCGGAGGCCGAGGGCGAGGCCGACGGCGCGGTCTCGTCGCTCTCCTCGGGGAGGCTGGTCACCGTGGACGGCAGGGCCTGGTCCAGGTCGGCCTCCCCGCCGCCGTCCCCGTTGAACAGCCCGCCGACGAAGGCCGCCGTGCCGACCACCGCGACCACGGCCGCCCCCGCGATCACCGCGGCGAACGGCTTGCGGCGGCGCGGGGCCACCGGGTCCGGGCCGGTGAGCAGGAGGGTGGTGTCGGCCTCGTCGGCCGGGGCGCCGGCGTCCGGAGCGCCGGCCGGATGCAGGAACAGCGGCATCGTGGCCGCGGCGTCACCCTCGGGGCCGTAGACCTGCGGGGCGCCCGGCGTGGGCGCCGTGGGCGCCGTGGGCGCCGTCGCGGTGTCGCCGCCCAGGGTCACGTACGGGCGGATGCGCAGCGGGTCGAAGTCCTCCGCCGCGGCCATCTCCGCGGACCGGCCGGCGTGGTGCTCGTCGGCGATGCGCTGCTGCTCGGCGGCCCGCTCCGGATCGGTGGCGTACCCCTGCGTACCGGTGTGCCGGCCCGCGCAGGCGCAGCCCGGACCGGCGCCCGGTCTGCTCTCCGTACCGCACTCCGGGCATATATGTCCGGCCATCGTGGGTCCCCTCCCCTTGAACTGCCTGCGATTATGCAGCCCGCCGCCGAGAAGCCCAATCGGATGGGCCCCCGGCAGGCCATAACGGGGCAGAACAGACAGGATGGGGGTGTAGCGGATCCGAGGAGATGTCTCATGGCGCAGCTGAGCCCGACGGCCCAAGCCCCCGGCGAAGACCGCTCCACGCGGTCGGTCCTGGTGGCGATCGGCGCACTGCTGCTCGGCATGCTGCTCGCGGCACTCGACCAGACCATCGTCTCCACCGCGCTCCCCACGATCGTCAGCGACCTCGGCGGGCTCGAACACCTGTCGTGGGTGGTCACCGCCTATCTGCTGGCCTCGACCGCCGCGACCCCCCTCTGGGGGAAGCTGGGCGACCAGTACGGGCGCAAGAAGCTGTTCCAGACCGCGATCGTCATCTTCCTGATCGGCTCCGCGCTCTGCGGCATCGCGCAGAACATGCCCCAGCTGATCGGCTTCCGCGCCCTCCAGGGCCTCGGCGGCGGCGGTCTGATGGTGCTGTCGATGGCGATCGTCGGCGACATCGTCCCGCCGCGCGAACGCGGCAAGTACCAGGGGCTCTTCGGCGCCGTGTTCGGTGCGACGAGCGTCCTGGGGCCGCTGCTCGGCGGCTTCTTCACCCAGCACCTCAGCTGGCGCTGGGTCTTCTACATCAACCTCCCCATCGGCGTCGTCGCCCTCGTCGTGATCGCCGCCGTGCTGCACATCCCGGTCCGCCGGACGAAGCACACCATCGACTACCTCGGCACCTTCCTCATCGCCTCGGTCGCCACCTGCCTCGTCCTCGTCGCCTCCCTCGGCGGCACCACCTGGCCCTGGGGCTCGGGGAAGATCATCGGCCTCGCGGTGCTCGCCGTGGTGCTCCTGGTCGCGTTCGTGCTCGTGGAGCGGCGCGCCACCGAGCCCGTACTGCCGCTGAAGCTGTTCCGGATCAGGACCTTCAGCCTCGTCGCCGTGATCAGCTTCGTCGTGGGCTTCGCGATGTTCGGCGCGATGACCTATCTGCCGACCTTCCTCCAGGTCGTGCACGGCATCACGCCGACGATGTCCGGTGTCCACATGCTGCCCATGGTGTTCGGACTGCTCATCACCTCGACGGTGTCCGGGCAGATCGTCAGCCGTACGGGGCGCTGGAAGGTGTTCCCGATCGCCGGTACCGGAATCACGGCCATCGGGCTGCTGCTCCTGCACCGGCTGACGGTGTCCAGCGGCACCTGGGAGATGAGCGCCTACTTCTTCGTGTTCGGCGCGGGCCTCGGCCTGGTGATGCAGGTCCTCGTCCTGGTCGTGCAGAACGCCGTCTCGTACCGGGACCTCGGCGTGGCGACCTCGGGTGCGACGTTCTTCCGGTCCATCGGCGCCTCGTTCGGCGTGGCGATCTTCGGCACCGTCTTCACCAACCGGCTCACCGACAAACTCGGCACGGCGCTCGCCGGCCGGCCGCTGCCGCCCGGTGTCGACGCGGACAGCCTGGCCGCCGACCCGCGCGCCATCGGCCGGCTGCCGGACGCCCTGCGGGGGCCGGTGCTCCAGGCGTACTCGACGTCGATCACCGATGTGTTCCTGTACGCGGCGCCCGTCGTCCTGGTCGCCTTCCTCTTCGCCTGGCTGCTCAAGGAGGACAAGCTGCGCGGATCGGTGACCGCGCCGGACCCGAGCGAGACCCTGGCGTCGAATCCGGTCGAGCGCTCCTCGTACGACGAGTGCGCCCGGGCCCTGTCCGTGCTGGCCACCCGGGAGGGCCGTCGCGAGGTCTACGTCAAGATCACGGAGAAGGCCGGCTACGACCTGCTGCCCGCCGCCAGCTGGATGCTGCTGCGGATCAAGCGCCATGGCACGGTCGAGCCCGCCCGGCTCGCCGAGGTGGCCCCCGTGCCGCTACGGGTGATCAACGACGCGGCCCGCCAGCTGGAGGGGCGCGGGCTCGTCCGGCGCGTCGGGGTGCAGATGGTGCTCACCGAGCCGGGCGCGGAGGCGGTGGTGAAGCTCGCCCAGGCCCGCGAGGACTCCCTCGCCGAGCTGCTGGGCGACTGGTGGGGGCCCGACCGGCCGACGGACCTGGTGGCGCTGGTCTCCGAGCTGACGCGGGAGACCAGCGGGTCGAGCAAGGAGCGCCCGCACAGCCCGGAGCCCAAGCGCGACCACGCGGCGGGGCACCCGCAGCGGGACTAGGGCGCGTCTCGAAAGCAGCGCCGTCCGCCCGTAGGACGGGCCGGGCGTCGCCCGGCAGGCGGGACTTTCGGAACACGCCCTGGCCCCGGTCCGGGGCATGCGACCGGGACCGGACCCGGTCCCGGTCGCGCTCCCTAGCCCCCGTCCGGGGCATGCGACCGGCACTGGACCCGGTCCCGGTCACGCCCCAGCTCCTTCGCGAACCAGTGCTCCGCGTACGGCCCCCGGTTGAACGCCGGGACCTCCCGGTAGCCGTGCTTCGCGTACAGGCCGCGGGCCTCCACCAGGTCGTTCCGGGTGTCCAGCCGGAGCAGGGTCGCCCCCAGTGCCCGGGCCCGCTCCTCCAGCGCCGCGAGCAGCAGCCCGCCGCCGCCCGTGCCGCGGAACTCCGGGCGGACGTAGACCCGGGTGAGCTCCGCCGTGCCCGCGGCCACGAGGACCAGACCCGCGCAGGACGCCGGCCGGCCCTCGGAGCGGCCGACGACGAAGTCACCGGTCGGGGCGGTCAGCAGCGCGGCGCCGTCGTCGGTGAGCCCGTCCTCGATCTCCTCGGCCGTCGCCGGGCGCCCCCAGTAGCGGCTGGCCACCTCGTCGTAGTAGTCCCGCCTGAGCAGGGCCGCGTCCGGGGAATCGAAGGGTTCGGGCGTCACGGTCCAGGTCATGGGGCCATTCTTGCTACCGCACACATGTGTGTGCCAAGCGATTTCGAGGGGGCGGCGCGGTGGCGCGGGAGAACGGGGCCGGAGCGGTCGGACGGCTCGGCGAGCGGTGGGTCCGGGAGCTGTCCGGGGCGGGCGGTGACTTCGTCTGCTCGCCCGCCGGGCTGTGGCTGGCCCTGACCGCGCTCGCGGCGGGGGCGCGCGGCGAGACCGCCGACGAACTGCGCGCGGTGCTCGGGGTGGCCGGGGACGAGGCGGCCGGCGCGGCGACGGCCACGGCCCGGGCTCTGGCGGCCACCGACGGGCTCGGCGCGGCGACCCGGGTCTGGACGCGTACGCAGGTGCACCGGAGGCTCCGGAAGGCGCTGCCGGACATCGGCTTCGGGCCCATGGACCCCGGCGAGGCCGACGCCTGGGTGCGGGAGAGGACCGGCGGGCTCATCGAGCGGCTTCCGGTGACCGTGAACGACCGGATGCTGCTGGTGCTCGTCAACGCCCTCGCGCTCAGGGCGGACTGGGCGGTCCCCTTTCAGCGGGAGGCGACCGCGGACCTGCCGTTCACCGACGCGGCCGGGGTGACCCACGAGGTGCCGACGATGTACGGGACGCTCCCGCCGTGGGACGTCTGGATGACCGGGGGCGCCTTCGTCCTCGATCTGCGGTGCGACGGGCGGCCGGGCGGTCCGCCGCCGGTCAAGGTGCGCCTCGTGCTGGGGCGGCCGGGCGAGGGGGCGGCCGATGTGCTCCCGGCGGCCTGGGCGCCGAAGGAGGCGCGGACCGCCCTGAACGCGGACGCCGTGACGATCGCGGTTCCGCGCTTCACTCTTCGGACGCACATCCAGGCGACCAGCCATCTGCCGGCGCTCGGCATCCGTCTCGCCACCACGTCCGCCGCCGACTTCTCCGGGATCTCGGCCACCCCGCTCATGCTCGACGAGGTGGTGCAGGAGGCGGTGCTGAAGGTGAACGAGAACGGCTTGGCGGCGGCCGCCGTGACGGTGCTGCCCGCACCGGCCGGCGCGGCACCGGGCCCGCCCCCGCGCCGCCTGCACCTCGCCTTCGACCGGCCCTTCGGCATCGCCGTCCTGGACCCCGGCGAGGAGGTCCCGCTCTTCGCCGGCTGGCAGGCCGGGGCCCCCTCGGAAGAGGAGTAGGGCGTGTTTCGAAAGTGGCCCGCCTGCCGGGCCACGGGCGGACGGCGCTGCTTTCGGAACACGCCCTGGACGCTCACCTCAGCGGCGGCGGCGTGAAGACCGGCGGCGGGGGGAGCACCGGGCGCCGCCGCCGGGCGCGCACGACCAGGAGCAGGGGCACGGCCACCACCAGCACCGCGCCGCCGAGCAGCGTGAGCAGCCAGGCCGGCAGGCCGGCCCAGGTCAGCAGCGAGTCCCGGTGGACCACGGTGCGGTACGGGGTGTCCTCGGCGGTCGCCCGCAGCTCGTGGTCGCCGTCGATCCGCTCCGGAGACGGGAAGTACTGGTCGATCGCCGTCACGAAGACCGGCTTGTCCCCGGTGACCGCCGCCAGCGCCTCGTACGGCTCCTCCGCCGGGTCGACGCGGCCCGCGTACGCGACCTTCGGGGGCCGCCCGCCGATCGCGTCGCGCGGTTCCATGCGGTGGTCGGCCAGCACGTACAGGTCCAGGGACTGCGGGGTGGCGGCCAGCTTGGACAGGCGCATCGGATAGACCAGCCGGTCGCTGGCGAACCGCAGCCGCAGCGGGTCGAGCGTCCCGTTCAGCGTGCCCCACCGTTCCTCCGGGGCGAGGCGCACCGCCACGTACTCCCACTTCTGCTCGACGTACGGGGTCAGGGCCGTGGTCAGGCGGTCCGGCAGCTCGAAGCCGTTCTCCTTCAGCCACTTGCCCAGCGCCTCCGGGTCGGTCGCGGCCAGCCGGGCCACGTCGAAGGGGCCGAGCCGTTCCCGGCCGACCACGTGGACCGGGGCGCCCGCCTCGGGGCCGGCGGCGCTGTCACCGACGGAGTTCCCCGAACCGCCGAACGGCCAGTCCTTGCCGCGTGGCCAGAAGTAGTGCCGCTCCTCGGCGACCGGCGCGGCGATGGCCCTGAGCTCGGAGAACAGCGCCGCGTCACCCAGCTCGACCGTGGCGCGGTGCGGCACCGGCATGATCCAGGCGGCGGTCCGGGAGTTCCCCCGGACGCTCAGCTGCATGACGATCTGCTCGGTGCGGCCGTCCCAGGTGACCGCCGACGTTTCCCGGTCGACCACCATCCGGCTGTCCTGGTGGACCACCATCGCCCCGCAGCCGCAGGCGTACGCGGGTGCGATCAGCGACCCCACCTGGAGCGACACCAGCATCAGGAGCAGGGAGAATGCTCGGACCGCCCAGCCCCCCGTCCTTCCGTTTCTCCCCGCGCGCCGCATCGTCCGTCCTCCCCGTCGTTGCTGATCACGGGCTCAGACGTGTGCGGGCCCCCGCCGGTTCCGGCCCCACCCCGTGCCCGGCCGGGCGGAGTGTCGGCCAAAGCTGGGTGACAGCCAGGCGTAAAAGAGGTTGATTGGGTCTACCCAGGAGCGCAATGCGAAGGTTTCACACATGCCGGACAACAGGCCGGCGAAAGACCTTGGGAGGGTCGGCAGAGCGTGGCGAACGCGGAGCACAGTGGCAGCACAAGCGTGACGGCGGGAGCGAGAACCGGAACGGTACGGGCGGTGCTCTGGCTGGTCGTGGCCGCGCTGGCCGTCCGGCAGATGGCGGTGGTGCTGCGGCAGCCGCCGGGCGAACGGCTCACCGATCTGGAGACCTGGATCGGTGACAACGGGGTGCTCCATGTGCCCGGTTCGCTGTACGACGCCGACCGGTTCACCGGCACCCCGTTCTCCGGGCTCGTCCTCAAGCCGCTGACCCGTACCGCCGAACAGAGCCTCGGCGTCGCCTGGACCTTCGGCTCGCTCCTGCTCGTCGCCGCCCTCGGCCTCGTCGCCGCCCGCGCCCTGCCGGGGCCGGTCGGCCGGCGCACCGCCCTGCTCGCCGCGCCCGTCGCGATCAGCCTGCTGATGGTCTCGCTGCCGGTGCGCAACGCCTTCCACCTCGGCCAGGTCAGCGTCCTGCCCGTCCTCCTGGTCCTCGTCGGCCTCTTCGTCGTCCGGGGGGAACGCAAGGCCGGGGCGCTCATCGGGGTCGCCGCCGCCCTCCAGCCGGCCGTGCTCCTGTTCGCCCTCCTGCTGTGGCTCACCGGAAGACGGCGGTCCGCGCTCACCGCCGCCGGCTCGTTCGCCGCGTGCACGGCGCTGGCGTGGGCCGCGATGCCGCACGACTCGTGGACGTACTGGGTCCACCACGTCGCCGGGGCGGGCCTCGGCGATCAGGCGGACAGCCTCGCCAACCAGTCCCTGCACGGCGCGCTGCTGCGCCTGGGCCTCGCCGGGCCGCTGGAGATCGCGCTGTTCCTGGCGCTGGCCGCCGCCGTCTGCACCCTCGGCCTGCGCCGCGCCGTGCGGTACGCGCGCGACGGGCAGCTCCTGCTCGCCGCGGCCGTGACCGGCTGCGTCGCCGTCGCCGTCTCCCCGACCGCCTGGCAGCACCAGCTGCTCTGGGTGCTGCTCGCCGTGGTCGGCCGGGCGGGCCGCAGCGCCTCGGACCGGCTGGTGTGGCCTGCCGTCGTGGTCCTGGTGACGACCCTGCCGGGCACGATGCTGCTCCCGAACGTCGGGGCGGTGTTCCCGGTACGCGACAACGTGCTGCTGATCGCCGCGCTCGGGGCCGCCTGCGTGACGCCGTTCCTGCCCCGCACCTCCCCGTACTGGCGGCGGCCCGTGCCCACCGCGTACGCGAGGCCGGTCCCGGCCCGCTGGGCCCGGGTGCCGCTGCTGCCGTTCTGGCGGCGGGTGCTCAGCCGGCCCAACCTGCTCCTGGAACTCCTCCTGATCCGCGTCGTCTACTCCGCGTACGGACAGGTCAGGCTGGCCGCCACGGCCGGGCGGGACACCGCCGAGCTGCACGGGCGGCAGATCCACTCGCTCGAACAGTGGCTGCACATCGACATCGAGCACCGGATCAACCACGCCGTCGCGGGCATCGGACGGCTGCGGGACTTCTTCGACTTCTACTACTCGACGTTCCACTTCTTCGTCCCGCTCACGATCCTCGCCGTGCTGTACGTGCGCCGCCCCGCCGATTACCGCTGGGCCCGGTCCACCCTCGGCTTCGCCACGCTCCTCGCGCTCGTCGGCTTCTGGCTCTATCCGCTGGCCCCGCCGAGGCTGATGCCCGGGCTCGGCTTCATCGACACGGTGCACGGGGTGCAGGACTTCTCGCAGCCCGACTACGGGGCGCTGACGGCGGTGACCAACCAGTACGCGGCGATGCCCTCACTGCACTTCGGCTGGTCCCTGTGGTGCGGGGTGATCATCGTGCTGCTCGCCCCGAAGACGTGGATGAAGGTGCTCGGGGTGCTGCATCCGCTGTTCACGGTCTCCGCGATCGTCGCGACGGCCAATCACTGGGTGCTGGACGCGGTGGGCGGAGCGGTCGTCGTCGCGCTCGGGTTCCTCATCACGTACGTGCTCGCGGGGCCGCGCAGGCTGCGGGTGGCGCCGGAGGACGGGCTCCCGGAGGGCGAGGCGGTCCGCGAGGCGGTGGCGGGCAGGGTGTAGCCCGGCCGGCTCACGGCCCCAGCGCCCAGGCGGCCACCGACAGCGTGACCATCGACACCAGCGTGGAGGCGACGATCGCGTCGCGGGCGAGCCCGGTGCCGAGGCCGTACTCGCGGGCGTAGATGAAGGAGTTCTGCGCGGTGGGCAGCGCCGCGCACAGGACGACCGCGAGCAGCTGGTGGTCCGGGAGGCGCAGCAGCGGGCCCGCGACGAGCAGGGCGGCCAGCGGCTGGCCCAGCGTCTTCACGGCCACGACCGCCGCGGTCTCCGCCCGCTCCCGGCGCGCCCGGCTCCCGCCGCCGGGTCCCCGGTGCAGCGACAGGCCGAGCGTGATCAGGGCCGTCGGCACCGCCGCCGCGCCCAGCACGTCGCACGGGTGCGTCACGGCGGCCGGCAGCCGCAGCCCGGTCGCGGAGACGGCCACGCCGAGCAGCGAGGCCAGGATGATCGGGTTGCGCAGGGGCATGGTGAGCAGCCGCCGCACCCCGCCGCCCGGGCGCCGCCCGTCCGCCCCGCGCGTCCCGGAGTCCAGCAGCGTCAGGATCACCGGCGAGAGCACCAGCACCTGGAAGAGGATGACCTGCGCGACGAACGAGGCGTCGCCCAGCACCTGCACCGCCACCGGGATGCCCAGGTTCGCGGAGTTCACATGGCCCGACGACATGGCGCCGATCGCCGCGTCGGCCCGCCCCCGGCCGAAGACCCGCCGGACGAGGACGAACCCGGCCCCCGCCGCCACCGCCGTGCTCGCCGCGAACGCCACCATCGACGGATGACCGAACACGTCCGGGCTCGCCCCCGACACCATCGTGAACAGGGCGGCGGGCATGGCCACATGGAAGACGAACCGGCCGAGCACGGCCTCCGCCTGCTCTCCGAGCAGCCCGCCGCGCCCGACCGCGTAACCGATGCCGGTCAGGACCCAGATGGGGGCGAACGCGGAGAGCAGGGCATGCATGGCCGCCATGATCCCCGTGCGCCTGTTCGGCATGCGGACGGGGGTTCGGTTCCGTGTACCGCGTCCGGACAGGCCGAAGCCCCGGCCGCGGTGCGGTCGGGGCTTCGGGGGTCACTGGCTCGGGCCGGGCCGGCTCAGTACCAGTTGTGGGCCTGCCAGAAGGACCAGGCGCCACAGGGGCTGCCGTAGCGGGAGTTCATGTAGTCCATGCCCCACTTGATCTGCGTGCCGGGGTTGGTCTTCCAGTCCGAACCGGCGGACGCCATCTTCGAACCGGGCAGCGCCTGGACCAGGCCGTAGGCGCCGGAGGAGGCGTTGGTCGCGCTCGGGTTCCAGCCGCTCTCGTGGCTGACGATGTTGCTGAAGCACTGGAACTGGGCGTCGTCACCGATCATCTGCTTCGCCGTGTCCTGGGCACTCCCGGCGGAGGTCGGTGCGGCGGACGGGGCCGCCATGGCCGGGGAGACACCCAGGCCGATGCCGGTGGCGCCCAGCAGCACGGAGGCGCCTGCGATGGCGGCCTTGCGACGGGTGGTGCGGGGCTTGGCGATGAGGTTACGGGCGAACGTCACAGGGAACCTAACGGTGGGGGACGGGAAAGTCGCGGCTCGGTCCGAATCCTGCGGGGACCGGCGCTCGTCGACCGCGATCCCGGTGAGGACCCTGCGGTGCTCGGCGACGGGATCCAGTCTTAGCGAGCCCGTTCGGCCGTGGCAACGACCCCTGATACGACCCCGCCTCGCACCCGGGGCCGAAGGTCCTGAACCGTCCCAAACCGCTCCATAGCAGGTCGCGAGAGTGTGCCGGGGCCCGGCAGGCCCCGTGCCCGGCTCCTATGCCGCTTCGTACAGGACCAAGGTCCTGTGGGTGCCCTCACTCGCCACGGGCGCCGAATGTGACCTGGGCCTCGAAGGAAGCCCGCCGCGTGGCCCGCCGCAGCGCCTTCAGCAGCGGGGCCCCGACCGCCAGCGTCAGCACGACGGTGAGCGCCGCCCTGCCCAGGTCCCAGCCGAACGAGGTCGTCGCGCAGTACGCGAGGAAGCGGACCAGGTTGTCGCCCAGCGGGTCACCGGCCCGGAACGAGATGCCCGACGCCAGGCCCGGCACGATCGTCCAGCCGTACAGGTTCATGATCGTCCCGTACGCGAACGAGGCGAGGGCCCCGTAGGCCGCGAGCATCAGCAGCTCGCCGCGCCCGCGCAGCCGGTCCGGGCCGGGCAGCAGCCCGGCGCCCATCGTGAACCAGCTCATCGACAGCATCTGGAACGGCATCCACGGCCCCACCCCGCCGGTCAGCAGCGCGGACGCGAACATCGTCACCGAGCCCAGCACGAAGCCGAACCCCGGCCCCAGCACCCGCCCGCTCAGCACCATCAGGAAGAACATCGGCTCCAGGCCCGCCGTGCCCGCCCCCAGCGGGCGCAACGCCGCCCCGACCGCGGCCAGCACCCCCAGCATCGCGACCGCCTTCGCGTCGAGCCCGGCGTCCGCGATCATCGCGACCACCACCCCGACCAGCAGCGGCAGCAGCGCGGCGAACAGCCACGGCGCGTCCTGCGCGTGCGCGAGCCCCGAGTCCCGGTCCGCGAGCAGCGGCCACCCGAAGGCGGCGATCCCGACGGCGCTGATCAGCACCAGCGCGAAGACCGCCCGGGGGCCCAGCCGGACCGGGCGGCCACGCCTCTCCACCTCGCTCACGCGCCACCCTCCAGCGCCGCGCGGACCTGCGGGACGGTGAGCCATTCCTGCGGGGCGAGGATCTTGGCGGTCTGCGGGGCGAACGCGGGCGAGGACACCACGACCTCGGCGGTCGGGCCGTCCGCGACGACCTCCCCGTCGGCGAGGATCACCACCCGGTGCGCCAGCTCGGCGGCCAGCTCCACGTCATGGGTGGCGAGCACGATGGCGTGCCCCTCGGCGGCCAGCGCGCGCAGCACCCCGACCAGCCGGGCCTTCGCCGCGTAGTCCAGACCCCGGGTCGGCTCGTCCAGGAGCAGCAGCGGCGGCCGGGCGGTGAGCACCAGGGCGAGGGCCAGGGCGAGGCGCTGCCCCTCGGACAGGTCGCGGGGGTGCGTGTCGTCCCCGACCCCCGGCAGCAGCTCCGAGACCAGGGCCCGGCAGCTGCCCGGCTCCGCCCCCGCGTCCGCGTCCGCCGCCGCGCACTCGGCGGCGACCGTGTCCGCGTACAGCAGATCGCGCGGCTCCTGCGGTACGAGGCCGACCCGGCGCACCATCTCGCGCGGCGGGGTCCGGTGCGGGGGCAGACCGCCGGTCAGGACGGTGCCGGAAGTGGGCTCGACCATGCCGACGAGGGCGCCGAGCAGCGTGGACTTGCCCGCGCCGTTGCGTCCCATCAGGGCCACGGTCTCGCCGGCCCCGACGGTGAGCGACACCCGGCGCAACGCCTCGACCCGGCCCCGCCGCACCCCGAGCCGTTCGACGCGGGCGGCGGGGGCGCCGGTGGCGGGCGCGGGGGCGGGTGCCTCGTGCGGGGCACGCCGGAACAGCCGGGCGAGGGTGCCCCGGCCCGGGGCGGGGCGAGCCGGAAGGGGGGCCACGGGGGCGCCGGGGCGGCCGGGCGCCTCCGGTGCCGGATGCCGGGGCGCCACCTCCGCCAGCCGGTCGCGCAGGGCGCCGGCTCTCCGCCGGGCGTCCCGGACCGTGAGGGGCAGCGGTTCCCAGCCCGCGAGGCGGCCGAGCGCGACGACCGGGGGGTGCACCGGGGAGACCGCCATCACCTCGGCGGGCGTGCCCATCACCGGGGCGGCGCCCGGCGACGGGAGCAGGACGACCCGGTCCGCGTACTGCACCACGCGCTCCAGCCGGTGTTCCGCCATGAGGACCGTGGTGCCCAGGTCGTGGACGAGCCGTTGGAGGACCGCGAGGACCTCCTCGGCCGCCGCCGGGTCGAGCGCGGACGTCGGCTCGTCCAGGACCAGGACGCGGGGGTGCGGGGTGAGGACCGAGCCGATCGCGACCCGCTGCTGCTGGCCGCCGGACAGGGTGGCGATCGGGCGGTCGCGCAGCCCGGCGAGGCCCAGCAGATCGAGGGTCTCCTCGACCCGCCGCCGCATCACGTCCGGGGCCAGGCCCAGCGACTCCATGCCGTAGGCCAGCTCGTCCTCGACGGTGTCGGTGACGAAGTGCGCCAGCGGGTCCTGGCCCACCGTGCCGACCAGGTCCGCGAGCTCCCGGGGCTTGTGCGTACGGGTGTCGCGCCCGTCCACGGTGACGCGCCCGGTCAGCGTGCCGCCCGTGAAGTGCGGCACCAGGCCCGAGACGGCGCCGAGCAGCGTCGACTTGCCGACCCCGGACGGGCCGACGAGCAGCACGAGCTCACCCTCCGGGACCGTCAGGTCGACCCCCGACAGGGTGGGGCGCCCGGCCCCCTCGTACCGCACCGAAACATCGTCGAACCGGATCACACCTGCTCCTGGAAGCCTGTGGGGGAGGGCGGGACGGGCGCGATCACCGCGGGGGCCAGCCCGAGCAGCACGGCGGCGGCCGGCCACAGCGGCAGTACGGGAGCGGTGAGCGGTACGACCCCGGGGTGCAGCGCCGCCGGATCGGCGTTCCCGGCCCAGACCATCGCCGCCGCGACCGCCGCGCCGGACCCGGCGATCAGCCAGGCCCGTACGCCCCACCGGTCGGGCCGGTAGCGGGTCCGCACCGAACGCGCCCCGCCGAGCCGCAGACCCGCCATCGCCGCGAGGAGACCGGCGACGAGCAGCGGCACGCCGTAGCCGGCGCCCTCGGCGGCGAGCAGCCCGTATGTGCCCGCGCACACGCCGAGCAGCCCGCCGAGCGTCAGCACGTTCGTGGTGTGCCGGACGGCGGCCGGGACGCGGGCGGTGCGTCCGTAACCGCGGGCGTCCATGGAGGCGGCCACGGCGACCGACCGTTCGAGGGCGCCCTCCAGGACCGGAAGCCCGATCTGGAGGACGGCCCGCACACCACCGGTCGGCCGGCCGCGCAGCCGGCGGGCGGTGCGCAGCCGCAGTACGTCGGCGACCATGTTCGGCGCGAACGTCATCGCCACGACGACGGCGACCCCGGCCTCGTACAGCGCTCCGGGCAGCGACTTCAGCAGCCGGGCCGGGTTGGCGAGGGAGTTCGCCGCGCCGACGCAGATCAGCAGGGCCGCCAGCTTCGCCCCGTCGTACAGCGCGAACAGCAGCTGCTCGGCGGTGACCCGGCCGCCGATCCGGACGCCCCTCGCCCAGTCGGGCAGCGGCAGCTCGGGCAGCGTGAACAAGGTGTGCGTGCCGGGGATCGGGGAGCCGAGGAAGACGGAGAACAGCAGCCGGACCGCGATCACGAAGAGCCCGATCCGGATGAACATCCCGTACGACCGGGCCCACGGCGCGTCCGTGCGGCGCGCGGCCACCACGTAACCCGCGACCCCGACCAGGAGGCCGAGCAGCAGCGGGTTGGTGGTCCGGGACGCGGCCGTGGCCAGGCCCAGCGCCCACAGCCACCACGCCCCGGCCGGGACCGCGTTGGAGCGGGTCGCGGCGGGGGCGCGCCAGGCGGGGAGCCGGTGTGTCGCGGTGTCCGTGCGGCCGGCCGTCGGGCCGGTCATCCGCGGCGGCGGCGGGCCTGCGCGACTGCGGCGATGCCGAGGAGCAGCACGGCGCCGATCCCGACGAGGACGCCGGCGGACGGACCGCCGCCCTGGCCTCCGCCGTCGCCGGACGAGGCGGCGGCGGCCGACGCGGGCGCCTTGCTGCCGCTCTCCGTGCCGCCGTTGCCGTCGCCGGAGACCTGCTCGCCGCAGCCGTTGGCCGGGTAGCCGGAGATCGCGCAGAGCATCGCGCTCGCGTCGTAGCGCAGCGGCTCGGCGACCGCGGCCAGGGCCTCCGCGCTGCTCGCGTCCTTCGCGACCCGCGCGCACGCGGTACGCGGCGGGGGCGGGGTCTCCCCGTCCGGCGCGTCGGCCGCGGTGCCCGGGTCGATGACGACGGCGACGCGCTTGCTGCCGTCCTTCGCCGGGGTGTCCGCGCACACCTTCGCGAACTCGGGGGCGCGGCGCGGCTTGGAGGCGTCCTGCGAGTCGGCGCTCACCGAGAACCGGAAGCCCTGCACCGAGCCGTCCTCGGGCCGGACGAGCGAGGGCCCCTGGGTGGCGTACGACCAGCCGCTCGCCGAGCCCTCCCAGAACGACCAGTAGCGGTAGCCCGCCGCCTGCGCCGTGCCCGCGCCGAGCACGGCCAGGACGGCACCGGCGACCAGGAGCGCGGCGGCCCGTGCGACGCGGCTCACAGCTGCTGGTTCTTGCGGCGGCCGCTGATCAGGAAGCCGGCGCCGGCGCCGACGGCGAGGCCGATGCCGACGAACCACCAGACGCCGCCGATGCCGTCGCCGTCGCCGCTGTCCTTCTTCTCCTCCTCCTGCGTGGCCGTCGGCTCCGGCTTCTTCACGGAGGCCGGCTCGGGGCCGGTCGCGTTCAGCTGGGAGACGAGGTCGGCGCCGCCGAAGTCGTGCACGTCCGCGCCGGTCGCGTGGGCGGCCAGGATCAGCTGGGCGTAGGCGGCGGGGCCGCTCTGCTTCGCCCAGGCGGCGGAGTTCTTCTTCAGCCAGGCGACCGAATCGGCCGCCTTGTCCTTGTGGCCGGCGGCGGACAGGGCGACGACCGCGTCGGCGGTGTTGCCGAAGTCGGGCTGCGGGGCGCTGTCCTCGGCGCCGGGCATCTTCGGCAGGTCCAGGTGGCCGTTCTTCGCGAGGGCGGTCGCGAGGTAGGAGGCGCCGTTCTGCGCGGCCTGCTCCGGTTCGAGCGGGGAGCCCGTGTGGCAGGCGGGGTCCTTCACGGCCGCGTTGTCCGAGACGACCAGGCCCTTGCCGAGCGCGCCGAGGACACCGGCGGCGGTGGCGTCACCGTTGGCGGCGAGCTTGCCGGCCTTGTCGGGCTGGTAGGCGAAGGCGCCGCCGTCCTTCCCGCCGCAGGGGATGGAGAACGCGAGCAGTGCGGCGTACGGGGTCTTGCCGCCGGGCGTCGTCACGTCGCCCAGCTTCTCGCCGGCCCGGGCGAGGGTGCCGATCACGATGGACGTGGAGTTCGCGTCGCTGGGGCTGCCGGCGGTGTAGCCCCAGCCGCCGTCCTCGTTCTGGACGGACTTGAGCCAGCTCACGGCGTTCGCGAGGGCGTCCTGGTGGCCGCCGACCGCGCGCAGCGCCTGGGCGGCGGCGGCCGTGGCGTTGGTGTCGACCACTGTCTTGTCGGTGCAGGGCGCGGAGGCGTCCGGGCGGTACGCGGGGAACGCGCCGCTGTCGCACTGCTGGCCGGTCAGCCAGTCGACGGCCTTCGTGGCCGGGGTCACGCCCACGGCCTGCTGCGCGAGGAACGCGAGTGACTGCCGCCACACCCCGTCGTAGGTCGGGTCGCCGGTGCCGTAGAGCCCGGAGGGCAGCGCCGCCGAGGGGGACGGAGACGGCGCGGCGACGGCGGCCGGGGCGGCGGTCGCGCAGAGCGCGGCGGCGGTGACGGCGAGCGCGGCGGCGCTGCGGCGTACGGTCATGGCGGGCGGTGCCTCTCCTGGGGAACCGGGCGCAGGCACACAGGGGCACCAGGCTCCGGCTCCGTTTACCTCGACGGGGCCGGCCGCCGGGGGCCCCGACGGCGTGAGCCGGTCACGACTCGGACAGGGCATTCCGACTTCCGCCTTCACGGCGGTCCACGGCTGCGGGTCAGTGCCGGATTCGCACCGGCTTCCCCCTGAACGGGCATGATGACGACTCGCACAGTCTAGCGGGCGGGGGCGCGGGGCCGTGGGGGTGCGCCTGCGGCGGGCCTGTTCCCCCGCCCGTCCCCAAGCTCCCGACTTCGTTCGGGCGGGGGAGACCCCACTGTTCCCGGAGCCGGAGCTCCGCCCCGGCAGCGGTGCCGCGCGGCCGCCTAGACTCGGGCCCGTGAGCAGTGACGACGCCGCCCTGGACGCGCTGGCGGTTCTCGGGGACCCCGTACGCCGCGGGCTGTACCGACACGTGGCCGCCGCCCCGGGCGACGTCACCCGGGACGCCGCCGCCGACGCGGTGGGGGTGACGCGCTCCGTGGCCGCCTTCCACCTGGACAAGCTCGTGGACGCCGGGCTTCTGGAGACCACCTTCCGCCGGCTCTCCGGCCGCACCGGACCCGGTGCCGGGCGGCCCTCCAAGCTGTACCGGCGGGCGGACGGCGAGCACACCGTCTCCGTACCGCCGCGTTCCTACGACACCGTGAGCCGGCTGCTCGCCGAGGTGGTCGAACGGGCCGGGCTCGACGCCGAGCTGCAGGCGGCGGCGCGGGCGGCCGGCGAGGCGGCGGGTGCGGCGGACCCCGTGGAGGCGCTGCGCGAGCGCGGCTACGAGCCGTACTGGGACTGCGGGAAACTCCGCCTCAACAACTGCCCGTTCCACGCGCTGGCGGAGCAATTCCCGGCTCTGGTCTGCGGGATGAACCTCGCGGGCGTCCAAGGGCTGCTCGCCGAGGGCTGGAGCGCCGCCATGGACCCGCTGCCGGAAGGGTGTTGCGTCGCGATCGAGGGGCCGGAGGAGGCCGGCGAAGTCTAAAAAGGAATCCATTGACTTTAGAACGTTCACCCGGCCATGCTGGGGCCCGTGAACGACTTCCACCTTGCCCAGGTCAACGTCGGGCGCCTCCTCGCCCCGCTCGACAGCCCCCAGCTCGCCGACTTCGTCGCGCAACTCCCCGAGATCAACGCCCTCGCCGACCACGCGCCCGGCTTCGTCTGGCGGATGGTGGACGACGAGGGCGCCGACGCCACGAGCCTGCGCCCCGATCGCGCGGACGACCTCTTCCTGATCAACTGCTCGGTCTGGGAATCGGTCGACGCGCTGAAGGCGTACGTGTACCGCAGCGATCACCTCAGGGTCCTGGCCCGCCGCCGCGAGTGGTTCGAGCGCCTCGCCGACCACCACGCGGCCCTGTGGTGGGTCCCGGCCGGCCACCGGCCGAGCGTCGAGGAGGCGATGGACCGTGTCGCCCTGCTCCGCGCGAAGGGCGACACCCCCGACGCCTTCACCTTCCGCGCCCCGCACCCGCCGCCGCCCACGCCCGCCCACTGCCACCGAATCTCTGACTCAGGTCACTAGGGCGTGTTTCGAAAGTCCCGCCTGTCCGGCCTCCGGGCGGACGGCGCTACTTTCGAAAGACGGCGCTACTTTCGAAACACGCCCTGGAGCATCCGCACATCCGCGTCCGGGAGCTTCGCCCACCAGTGGTGGTAGCGGTTGTAGACCACCCGCTCGCGGTCACCCAGGAACGCGGTCAACGCCGCAGCCTCCGCGCCCAGTTCGTCCCAGACCGCGGACGGCAGCGGATGGAACGCCGTGGCCTCGACCCCCTCGGCCGTCGGCCGCCACACGCCCGCGACGAAGCCGTCCACCAGCAGGGTCGGCAGTACGTCCCCGTTGCGCCGGATCACCAGCGGGCGGTACTCCGGCGGTATCACCCGGGCCCGGTCCGCGTACGCCAGCAGCGTGGAGTCCCACATCGCCATGAGCCGGGACGGGGCCGGGGTGCCGGGGTCCGGCCGGGAGGCGCCCGGGAGGTCGAACAGCACCTCCCCGGCCGGCCCTCGAAGCCGCTCCACCTCGTCCGCCATGGCCGTCAGCTCCGCCCGGACCGGAGCCCGCCCCACCATCGAGAACTGCGCCACGTCCGCGACCGACGCCGGGCCGAAACCGGCCAGATAGCGCAGGATCAGCGTGCGCAGCGCCGCCCGGTCCACCGCCCGGCCCCGGGGGACGGGACCGGTGCCCGCCGCGACGAACGAGGCGCGCGTGCCGAAGGACCACGGCGGGCCGGTCGGGACGTGGTGGAGCGGGGCGTACGTCTTCATGCCCCACCACGCCGCGTCCCTGCGCTCCGCGCCGAACCGCTCCACCAGCCAGGACCGGATCTCCGCCGACGTCCTCGGCGTACGGGCGAACTCCACGACCTCCGCCGCCAGCTCCTCGCCCTCGGCCGCGCTGAGCCCCGACGCGGTGAACCGGTGGCCGAGCCGTGAGCCGTACAGCACCGGCTGCATCGCCGCCCGGAACGCCGGGTAGTCCTCGGCGTGCACCGCGTGCAGCGTGATCCGCATGAGTGTCCCCTTCACCACCGACCGCTCGGCGAAGGCCGCGTCGAGCGCTTCGGGGGCGAAGCCCGAGAGCCGGTTCCACAGGGCGATGTACGGCGAGGCCGGGTTCTGGGCCTGGAGCGCGACCACCCGCCGCACCCCCTCGGCAGCGGTCAGCGGCTCACGGGCCAGCAGCAGTTGACGGCTGAGGGTGGCCCGGTTGAGGGCGCGCGCGGTGATCGTCATGGTCCGGGATTCTGCCCGTCGGAGCGGCCGCATGGCCTGCGAGGTCCCGACAACCGGTGCAGCCGCAGCGCGAGTTGCAGTTCCAGCGCCCGGTCCGGTTCGTTCCAGTCGCGGCCCAGCAGCACCTGGATGCGGTCCAGGCGCTGCACCACCGTGTTCACGTGCACGTGCAGTTCGTCCTTGGCCCGGATCAGGCTGCCGCCCGCGCCGAAGTACGCGCTCAGCGTCCGCACCAGATGCGTGCCGCGCTGGGCGTCGTACTCCAGCAGCGGCCCCAGCGTCGCCGCCACGAAGCCGTCCACGTCCTGCGCGTTGCCCAGCACCACGCCCAGGAACCCCAGCTCCTCCACGCACGCGCCCTCGCCCGTCCGCCCCAGCACCCGCATCGCCCGCAGACAGCGCGCCGCCTCCGCATGGGCGGCGGCCAGCCCCCCGGGGCCCCGCGCCGGGCCGGCGGCGGCCACCGTGACGGGTGCCTGGGCCAGCTGCCCCAGCTGGGCCGCCGCCGCCCGGGCCGCCGCAGCCGCACCCGTGCCGGTGTCCTCCGTCAACAGCACCACCGTGCCCGCGTGTTCGGCGCTCACGCCCTGGTGCTCACCGCCGAACAGGAATCGCATCGCGGCCGGGGCCAGCCGTTCGCGTGCCCCGGACTCCGCCACCAGCAGCAGATGCGGGCGGTCCAGGTCGATGCCGAGGCGGCGGCCCCGCTCGGCCAGCCCCGCCGGGTCACGGGCCGGGTCCGACAACAGGTCCGCGATCAGCTCACCGCGTATCCGGTTCTCCGTCTCGGCCACCGTGCGCCGCAGCAGCAACAGCAGCCCCGTCACCACCGCCGACCGCTCGAACAGCCGCCGGTCCGAGTCGTCCAGCGGGCGGCCCCGGTGCAGGACGAGCCCGGCCAGCAGCTCCTGCCCGGCCAGCACCGCGCACACCACCCGCCCGTCGCGGTGCACCGCCCGCGCCCCCGTACGCGACTCCTCGGCCGCCTCCGCCAGCCAGCCGGCGTCCATGCTGTCGGCGGCGAAGCCCGTACCGTCCGGACGGACGGCGGCCAGCGGGCGGCCGCCCGGGTCGTGAATGGTCAGCGGCGAGCCGAGCAGCCCGGCGACCGCCGCCGCCACGTCCTTGACGTCCCGGCCGCGCAGCACCAGGTCGGTGAGCCGGTCGTGCGACTCCTCGGCCCGGGCCATGGCCGCCGAGTGCGCCCGCACGGAGGCGTTGGCCTCGGCCAGCTCCGCGTTCGCCTCGGCCAGTTCGGCCAGCGCCGCCGTGGTGTCGGCGAGCGCGCGGGCCGTGTCGATGGCGATCGCCGCGTGCGCCGCGAGCGAGCAGAGCAGCGCCACCTCGTCGGGGCTGAAGACCCGGGGCGAGCGGTCCGCCGCGAACAGGACCCCGATCACCTTGCCCGTACCGCCCCGGCTCGACCCCAGCAGCAGCGGCACGCCGAGGATCGCGACCAGGCCCTCGTCGAGGACCCCGGCGTTGATGTTGCGGGTGTGGCGGAAGCGGTCGTCGGTGCGGTAGTCCGGTGTCGCGTAGGGGCTCGCCGTCTGGGCCACCAGACCCCCCAGGCCCTCGCCGAGTTCCAGCCGCAGCCGCTGGAAGAGCACCGAGACCGAGCCGTCGGTGACCCGCATGTAGGTGTCCCCGGCCCCCTCGTCGGGGAGGGTCAGATACGCGGTGTCCGTGCCCAGCAGCATCCTGGCCCGCCGCACGATCGCCTTCAGCACGTCGTCCAGGTCCCGGGAGGCCGCCAGGTCCCCCGCCGTGTCGAACAGCGCGGTCAGCTGGGCCTCGCGCCGCCGGTGCTGGCGCAGCGCGCTCCTGATCCGCAGCGCCGTCGCCGTCGCCCGCTCCACCTCGGCCAGCTCCTCGGCGGGCACCCCCTCCGCCCGCGCCTGCGAGGAGACCGCCCCCAGCGCCTCGGCCGGGGCGTCGTCGGCCAGCAGGCCGAACAGGCGCCGGAGGTGGGGCGCGGCGGAGGGGAGCGGTTCAGGCATGGCGTCCGGGGTTCCTCGAGGGTCGGGGTGGCGGGTCAGTTCGCGGTCCAGCCGCCGTCCATGGAGAGCGAGGAGCCGGTGATGTGCCCGGTGCGCGGACCGCACAGCCACAGGACCGCCTCGGCCACGTCCGCGGGCTCGATCAGCCGTTTGACCGCGCTGCGCTCCAGCATGACCCGCCCCACCACCTCCTCCTCGGAGATGCCGTGCGTGCGGGCCTGGTCGGCGATCTGGTTCTCCACCAGCGGCGTGCGCACGTACCCGGGGCAGACGCAGTTGCTGGTCACCCCGTGTTCCGCCGCTTCGAGCGCGACCACCTTGCTCAGCCCCTCCAGTGCGTGCTTGGCCGTCACATAGGCCGACTTGTACGGGCTCGCGCGCAGCCCGTGCACCGACGAGATGTTGACCACGCGCCCCCAGCCGCGTTCGTACATGCCCGGCAGGGTCCGGCGCAAGACGCGGAACGGGGTCTCCACCATCACGCGCTGGATCAGGGCGAACCGGTCCGGCGGGAACGCGTGCACCGGCGCCACGTGCTGGATGCCCGCGTTGTTGACCACCACGTCCACATCGGCGGGCAGCGTGTCCACGACGTCCGGCTCGGACAGGTCCACCACCCAGGGCGTCCCGCCCAGCTCGTCCGCCAGGCGCTCGGCGGCCTCCCCGGCCCGGTCCACGACGTGCACATGGGCGCCCGCTTCGGCGAGCGCCCGGGCACAGGCCAGCCCGATGCCGCTCGCGGCCCCGGTGACCAGTGCGGTGCGCCCGGCCAGGACGGGTTCTGCGGGCGGCTGCGCGGGGCCGCCGGGCGCGGGGGCGGCGGGCTGGTGAACCGGTCTGCGGGAAGTCTCCATGGCGGTCACCGTAGGTACGCGCGGGCCCGCGTCACACGGCGCCGGTGCACACACCCGCGTACCGGGGCATGGTGCGGGCGTACATGGTGCGGGCCCCCGTGCGGCCGCCGCACGGGGGCCGCCGCCGGGAGCCCGTCGCCGCCACCCCGGCGCGCAAGGGCGTCGGGGCACACAGCGGGGCCCGGGGTGTGGCCACCGGTCCCATGGGCGGGGGCCGGTGCCGCTCATAGGTTCCGGCAGCGACCCGTACCCCCACGGCAGGGAGAGAGCACCCGTGCGCCCACCGATCCTGAAACGCCTCCTCCGCCGCATCGCGGCGACGGCCGTCCTCGGCCTGCTCGCGGCGACGCTGAGCGTCACCACCGCGCAGCCCGCCGCCGCTGCCGGCCTCCAGCAGGTGACCGGCTTCGGCTCCAACCCCGGCAACCTCCAGATGTACGCGTACACCCCGGCAGGACTCCCCGCGAACGCCCCCGTGGTCGTCGCCCTGCACGGCTGCACGCAGACCGCGAACGCCTACTACGCCAACTCCGGCTGGCCCCGGTACGCCGACGAGTGGGGCTTCGCCGTCGTCTTCCCGCAGACCACCTCGGCGAACAACGCGCTGTCCTGCTTCGGCTGGTTCGACCCGGCCGAGGACACCCGGGGCAGGGGCGAGGCCGCGTCGATCGTGCAGATGGTCGACTACGCGAAGAAGACCTACGGCTCCGACGCGGACCGGGTGTACGTCACCGGGCTCTCGGCGGGCGGCGGG
This sequence comes from Streptomyces sp. SAS_281, assembly GCF_052542855.1. Taxonomy (NCBI): domain Bacteria; kingdom Bacillati; phylum Actinomycetota; class Actinomycetes; order Kitasatosporales; family Streptomycetaceae; genus Streptomyces; species Streptomyces sp. SAS_281. The sequence goes on along the minus strand of NZ_JBMNDO010000013.1, from coordinate 40,013 downwards.
ATGACCGCCGACCTGCTCGCCGCCTACCCGGACGTCTTCGCCGGCGGTTCGGTGGCCTCCGGGCTGCCCGCCCAGTGCGCGACGAGCCAGGCCGCCGCCTCCGGCTGCCAGACGGGCCCGCAGAAGCTGACGCCCGCCCAGTGGGGCGACAAGGTCCGTGCCGCGTACCCCGGATACAACGGTCCGTGGCCCCGGGTCGCGATCTGGCAGGGCACCTCGGACTACACGGTTCACCCGGCCAACGCCACGGCCCTGCGCGACCAGTGGACCGATGTGTGGGGCATCGGCCAGACCCCGTCGTCCACGGACAGCCTCCCCGGCAGCACCACGCGCACCGTCTACAACGACGCCTCCGGCCGGCCGGCCGTGGAGATGTACTCGGTCTCCGGCATGGGCCACGGCCTGCCCGTCAGCCCCGGCTCGGGCGACCGGCAGTGCGGCTCGACGGCCGCGTACTTCCTCGACACCCTCTGCTCCACGTACTACACGGGCGTCTTCTGGGGCCTGGACGGCGGCACCGAACCGGGCGACCCGGACGGCCCGGACGACCCGGGCGACCCGGGCCCCGGGGACCCCGGCCCCGCGCAGTGCTACACCGCCACCAACTACGCCCACGTCACGGCGGGCCGGGCGCACATGTCCGGCGGGTACGTCTACGCCAACGGTTCCGGCCAGAACATGGGCCTGTACAACGTCTTCGTCAGCCACACCCTGAAGGAGTCGCCCACCGGGTACTTCGTGATCGCGGACAGCGGCTGCACCGGCTGAACGCCACGACGACGCGGTTTTTCCGCGGCCGCCCGGACCGGCGGCCGCGGAAAAACCCGCGTCGTCGTCATTCCCGCCCCGCGACGCATGCCTCCGGAATGCATGGGCATGCGAACGGAAGCCATGACGACGGAGGCCGGACAGGCAGCGGCGCTCCCCGGCGACAGGGGAAGGATGAGTACCGAAAAGGACACCGGAAACGGTCAGGACGAAAAGCGAGTCGACGCGCTCACCGCGATGCGGCAGGCAGCCGCACAGCTCTCGGAAATGCTTCAGTGCGAGCCCGATTCGGTCTCCGCGGTGAAAGCCACCGAGGACGGCTGGTCGGCGGATGTCGAAGTGGTCGAGCTGGAGAGGGTGCCGGACACGATGAGTGTGCTGGCCTCCTACCGGGTGCTGCTCGACCGCCAGGGGCGGCTCATGTCCTACGAACGCGTGCAGCGGTATGCCCGGGGGCAGATCGACCGCCGCTGAGGAACTTCGTCGTCGAACGAAAAAGGATCACCGAAAGGAGTTCCCATGACACTCGTGCAGCAGAGCAATGCGACGTCCGGCGGGGGTGGCGGCTCGGGCAATCTCTACGACGTTCTCGAGCTCATACTCGACCGCGGCCTGGTCATCGACGCTTTCGTCCGCGTCTCCCTGGTGGGCATCGAAATCCTCAAAATCGACGTCCGCGTGGTGGTCGCCAGTGTCGACACCTATCTGCGGTTCGCCGAGGCGTGCAACCGGCTGGATCTCGAATCCGGCCGCAAGGCCCCGAGCCAGCTCACCGACCTGGTCGGCGACATGACGGAGAACGGCGCCAAGGGGAAGTCCAAGGGCGCGCTGACCGGAGCCGTCGAGGCGTTCAGCGAATCGTTGCAGGGCAAGCGCGAGGAGCCCGAGGAGGAGCCGCGCAAGCGGCCCGCCCGCAAGTCGACGTCCAGCCGGCAGACCCAGCGACGCGAGGAGTAGCAGCAGTGTCCACGTACATCTACGCCATCACCGGCGCCGGCCACCCGTTGCCGCTGGACGGCCTGCACGGGGTCGGTGACCCGCCCGCGGAGCTGCGGATCCTGCGCACCGACCGCCTGGCCGCGGTGGTCAGCGACGCCCCTCCGGGGCTGCGCGCGAAGCGCCGGGACGTCCTGGCCCATCAGGGCGTCCTGGAGGCTCTGATGGAGAAGGGTGCGACCCTGCCGATGCGCTTCGGCCTGGTGGGGCCGGGCGACGAGGAGGTCACCGCGGCCCTGGAACGGGAGGCCGACGCCTACGGGGAGCGGCTCGCGGAACTGGACGGCCAGGTCGAGTACAACCTGAAGGCCGGCCGGGACGAGGACGACCTCCTGCGGGAGATCATGGCCGAATCCGACGAGATACGGCGCCTCAACGAGCGGGCCCGCACCCAGGGCAGCCGGGACGACCAGCTCGCGCTCGGCGAACTGGTGGCCCACGAGGTGAGCGCCCGTCACGCCAGGGAGGCCGAGGAGGTGGCCGGCCGTCTGGCGGCCGCCGCCACCCGCAGCTCCTCCGCGGAACCGGCCCCCCAGCACTTTCTGAACCTGTCCTTCCTCGTGCCCCGGGCGGAGGCGGACGCCTTCGTGGAGGCGGTCCGGCGTGAGGCCGACACGCGGGGCGACGCCTACGCGTACACCCTCACGGGCCCGCTTCCGCCGTACAGCTTCGTCTGACGGCCGCCGCGGCCCGTCCGGCCCAGGAGCGGAGGTGATCGGCCGGCATGGGACTCATCACGCAACTGCTGACCCTGCCGCTGGCTCCCGTCCGGGGGACGGTGTGGGTCCTCGACCAGGTCGTCCACGCGGCCGAGGAGGAGTACTACGACCCCGAACCGGTTCGGGCCCTGCTCGCACAGCTGGAACAGGAGCTGAACAGCGGGCTCATCGGGGCCGAGGAGTTCGACCGGCGCGAGGACGAACTGCTCGACCGGCTCGACGAGATCGAGCAGTACCGCAACGGCGCACGGCATACGTCATGACCGGCGACCGGACCACACACGACCGGGAGAGATCCGAGGTGTATTCCAGATGACGAAGAACGCCAAGATAGGCGCGGCCCTGGTAGGGGGTTACCTGCTCGGGCGTACCAAGAAGGCCAAACTCGCCGTGGGGTTCGGCATGTTCCTCCTCGGCAAGAAGTTCGACCTCGACCCGAGGCGCATCGGCCGGATGCTGGCCGACTCGCCCGCCCTGGGCCCGCTCAACGACCAGGTCCGCAAGGAGCTGGTGGAGGCCACGAGGACGGCGGCCACCAAGGCCGTCACCCAGCGGGCCGGGCACCTGGCCGAATCGCTGCAACGGCGCACCCAGTCGCTGGAGGCGGGCCCCGCCTCCGAGGACGAGGAGCCGGTCGAGGACGCCGAGGGCACCGAGGACGCCGAGGACGCGGCGGGCTCCGACGACGGGGCCGAAACGGACCGCGACGAGAAGCAGAACCGGCGTTCCTCCACCCGCAAGTCCGCCGCCTCGGGCGCCAGGAAGGCCGCCCCGAAGAGCCGGCCCGCGTCGGGCGCCGGCCGGTCGGGGAGCGCGGGCAAGGCCGCCGCCCCCGCCCGCAAGCGCGCGGGCGGTGCCGCCAAGGCCGCGTCCTCCCGCACCCGCAAGGCCCGGGGAGGCGACGATGCCTGACTCCGCGATCAAGGGCATCAAGGACGAGGTCGTCAAGAGCCCGGCCGCCGAACGGCTCAAGGAAGAACTGCAGAACTACGTGCGGGCCCGCGCCGAGCACACGGTGACCCAACTGGGCCACCGGCTCGGGGAATCGGTCGCCAAACTCGCGGACCCCGGCAGCGGGAGCGGCGCTCTGAAGGGCCTCGCCAAGGGCGGACAGGCCCTCAAGGACGGCAAGTCGCCCGCCCAGGCGGCGATCGGCGTGGGCGCCTCCCATCTCAAGGACAAGGTGAAGGACAAGGTCAAGGGGTTGTTCGGCAAGGGGCGCAAGTCCGGCGGAGGGAAGTCGAAGAGCGTCACCGTCGTCGAGGACATCGATGTCGGCGTGCCCGTCCGCGAGGCGTACGACCAGTGGACCCAGTTCCAGGAGTTCAGCACGTTCGCCAAGGGCGTCGTGAGCGTGGAGAAGGCCGACGACACCACCAGCAACTGGAAGGTCAAGGTCGCCAAGTCCACCCGCAGCTGGAAGGCGAACGTCACCGAGCAGGTGCCGGACGAACGCATCACCTGGACCACCGAGGGTGCCAAGGGCACCGTCAAGGGTGTCGTCACCTTCCACGCGATCACCGACGATCTGACCCGCGTCCTGCTGGTCCTCGAGTACTTCCCCAAGGGGCTGTTCGAGAAGACCGGCAACATCTGGCGCGCCCAGGGCCGCCGTGCCCGGCTCGATCTGAAGCTCTACCGCAAGTTCCTCATGATGCGCGGTGAGGCGACCGACGGCTGGCGCGGCGAGATCCGCGACGGCGAGGTCGTCGTCAGCCACGACGAGGCGGTCGAGGAGGAAGAGGCGCGCGCCGACCAGGACGTCGAGGCCGAGGACGCCCGCGACGAAGAGGCGGACGGGGCCGAGGACGGCGAGGAAGAGCCGCTGGACGACGAGTACGCCGACCAGGACGAGGCCGAGGACGAGGACGACGGCGAGGAGCCGGCCGAGGAGTTCGAGGAGCCGGAGGACGAGGCCGGTCCGGAGGACGAGGAGCCGGAGGACGACGAGCCGGCGGACGAGTTCGAGGAGCCGGAGGACGAGGCCGGTCCGGAGGACGAGCCCGTGGACGAGGACGCCGAAGAGCAGCCGGAGGAGGAAGAGGAGCCGGAGGAGGAAGAGGAGCCCCGGCCGGCCCGCCGCTCCCGCCGCCGGACGGCCACCGCACGCCGCTGACCCGGGCCGTGCCCAGGCCCCCCTACCGACACCCTTGAAAGGTGTGAGAGACCGTGTCCGATTCACTCGCCGGCCGGCTGCCGGCCCCACCGAGGGGGAGCTCCCCGGCGTACGGGCAGGGCTCGTCGGCCAACCTCGCCGACATCCTGGAAAGGGTGCTGGACAAGGGCGTCGTCATCGCGGGCGACATCCAGATCAATCTGCTCGACATCGAGCTGCTCACCATCAAACTCCGCCTGCTCGTCGCCTCGGTCGACAAGGCCAAGGAAATGGGCATCGACTGGTGGGAGCACGATCCCTCGCTCTCCTCACGGGCCCGTCCCGCACGCGAGAGCGAGGCGCGCCCGGGGAGCGACGCCCTGGCCGAGGAGAACGACCGGCTGCGGGCCGAGCTGGCCCGGCTGCGGTCGGCCGCCGGGCTCCCCGAGGCGGGGGGCGGCTCTCAGGAGGAGCAGGCCCGGGCCACGGAGGAGGAAGAACGATGAGCACCCGGACGGAGACGCCCGACGGCGCACGGCTGACCTATGTCTACGCGGTCGGGCGGGAGGGCCCCGCACTCCACGGACTCGCCTCCCGCCTGCCGGGCGTGGACGGCCGCCCCCTGTACCCGGTGACCGCGGGCGGGCTCTGCGCACTCGTCTCCCGGGTACCGGCGGACACCTTCGGAGCGCAGGGCCTGTCCGCACAGCTGGAGGACCTGGCACGGCTCGAAACGCTCGCCCGGGCCCATCACGCCGTGGTGGACGGCGCGTTCGCCGAGACCTCGGTGCTGCCGATGCGGCTGGCCACGGTCTACCTGGACGACGCCCGGGTCGCCGACATGCTGCTCCGGCGACGCGGCGACTTCGAGGGCCTGCTGGGCCGGCTGGAGGGGCACGTCGAGCTCGGGATGAAGGTCTACGCCGATCCCCGGACCGCCGAGGCGCCGGCTCCGGCCGCCGTGACGTCGGCCGGAGCCGGCCCAGGACGGGCCTATCTGCAGCAGCGCCGGGCGACGCGGCGCAGGGACCAGGACGCCTACCGGGCCGCGTCCGATCTGGTCGTCCGCGCCGGGGAGCTGACCCGGGACGTCGTCGCCTCGCGCGTGGTCCACCGCCCGCAGCAGGGGCAGCTGGCCTCCCACTCCGGCGTGAACGTGGCCAACGAGGCGTATCTCGTCCCCCGGGCACGCACCGAGGAACTGCGCCGGACGCTCACCGGCCTGGCCGACGGCGTCCCCGGGGTGTCGGTCGAGGTGACGGGGCCCTGGGCGCCCTACTCGTTCGCCACCCCGGTGGATTCGGACGGCGGTGAGGGGCCGTGAGCGCGGACCTCGTCGGGAGCGTGCTCGGCCCGTCCGAGTCCCGGGAGGGCCCGCCCGTCGCGCTGATCGACCTCCTGGACCGCCTCCTGAACGGCGGGGCGGTGCTCACCGGCGATCTGGTCCTGTCCATCGCCGACGTCGATCTCGTCCACATCAACCTGCGGGCGGTGATCCGGTCGATCACCGGCGAGGAGCCGGCGCCGTGGTGAGCCCATGGCCCCCCGGGGCGTTCCGCCCCATCATCCGGACGAGGAGGAGGACGGCATGACCGAGCGCGACGGCGAACGCGGCGCACCCGCTCCCCCCGCCGCCGTGGCCGAAGCCGTGGCGGAGGCGGCGGCTCGGTCGTTCGGGCTCAGCCCCGCGCATCCGGACGACGGCCCCGCTCCGGCCGGTGCGCGGAGGCTGGAGACCGACCCGGACACCGTCGAGCGGGATCTCATGAAGCTGGTGCTCACCATCGTCGAACTGCTGCGCCAGCTCATGGAGCGCACGGCCCTCCACCGCGTCGACCAGGGGGACCTGTCCGAACATCAGGAGGAGCGGGTCGGGATGACGCTGATGATCCTGCACGAGCGCATGACCGAACTGTGCGACCGGTACGACCTGACGATGGACGATCTCAATCTCGACCTGGGGCCGCTCGGCTCCCTGCTGCCCCACAACGGCGCATGAGAGGGCCGCGCACCCAGGTTTTGACACGACACCCGAGGCAAGGAGGACGCCATGACCGCTGAAAAGGAAACCAAGAATTCCACTGGGAGCAAGGCGCGGACCACCGCTGCCCGCAGGACGACCGGTGCGGCGAGAAGGACGGCCGGCACCGGTGGCGGGCAGGCGAAGTCCACGGCCGACGGGGCCAAGTCCACGGCCGCCAAGGCGAAGACCGCGGCAGCGAAGGCCACGGACTCGGCCGCGGACACCGCGGGCGAGGCCGGGGGGCTCACCCAGCGCGCCGGTCAGGCGGCCGTCTCCGGTCTCCAGAACGGCCGGCAGGTGGTGACGGCCAACGTGGCCAGGGTCGGGAGCGCGGCCACCACCGCCTGGACCGCCATCAAGCTCAGGAAGGCGATAGCCGCCGGCGCCGCCGTGAGCGTGGTGAGCATCGTCGGGGTGGCCTTCGCGACCGGACGCGCGACCGCCAAGCCGCGCACGGGCCCGCTGACCCGGCTGGCGAACGGCAGGATCTGATCCCGCCGGCGCGCGGCCCGCTTCAGGGGCCGGCCTCGTGGTACCGCCACGGGACCGGCCCCTGAGGCGTGTCAGCGGCCCGTACGCGCGAGGGTCGCCAGGCGGTCGGCCACTTCGCGTGCGCCCCGGTCGCCGGTCAGGACCGTGTAGTGGTTCACGTCCTTCACCGCGACCGGCTCCACCCGGGTCCCGTCCAGTCCGGCGGCGGCCAGCCGGCCCTCGTCGTACAGGCCCTGCTCCTCGTCCATCAGCCCGCGCGCGGCCCACAGCAGCGTCGCTTCGGCGGGCAGCTTCCGCACCGCCGACAGGACCTCCTCGTCGAACAGGCCGACCCCGTCCGTGCGGATCGCCTCGATCCGGCAGGACGAGCGCAGCTCCGGCTCCTCGCCCGTCAGGTCGCGCTGGATGTACGCGTCCACCTCCTCCGACCACGCCCCGGCGAACGCCGGATGCGCCTGCCAGAACGCCCGGTACGCGGCCCGGTCCGGGAAGGTCATCGACAGCCGGTCCATCGCCGGGCCGATCACCGCCGTCATCAGCTCGTCGGGCGTCAGGTGCGTCGGGGCGGGGAAGCCGACGCCGCCGTCCACGAGGAGCAGCGGTCCGAAGCGGTCCGGGTGGCGCACCGCCGCGAGGGCCGCCACGAACGCGCCCATCGAGTGGCCCGCGAGGACCACCCGGTCCCGGCCCAGGGCCTCGGTCAGCGCGGCGATGTCATCGGTGTGCGCCGCGATCCCGTAGGGGCCCGGCAGGTGCGCGCTCCCGGCCCGGCCGCGCAGATCCGGGGCGACCAGGGTGGCCCGGCCGGCCAGCAGCCGGGCCACCGCGGCCCAGGACAGGGCGTTGGAGGTGATGCCGTGCAGCGCCACCACGACCGGGGCCTCCGGGTCGGCGGCCGGCCAGCGCAGGGCCGCCAGGGAGCCCCCGCGCACCGGGACCTCGATCTCTTCGTACTCCGCGAGCTGGCTCAACTGACTCCGGTCTCCTTACGGTTCGAGGCTGCTGCCCTCAGCCGGGACGGCAACCGGGCCAGGCCGCCGGGCAGCAGATGTACCACGGCCACGAACAGCACGCCCAGCAGGAACAGCGGCTGAGACAGCGGTACGCGCAGGACCGCCGGCAGGTCCGCGACGGCGCCCGACCCGGCGAGATCGCCGAGCCGGTGATCGGCCCAGGTGTAGAGGATGCCGCCGACCATCGGGCCCCACCGGGTGCCCGAGCCGCCGAGCACCACCATCACCAGCAGCGACAGCGTGAAGTCGGAGGTGGTCGTCTGCGGGGTCGAGCCGCCCGTCAGCAGCAGGTGCACGATCCCGCCCAGCGCCGCGAGCGCCCCCGCGACGACGAAGGCCGTCAGCTTGAACCCGTACGGCTTCAGGCCCAGGACCTCCACCCGGCGCTCGTTCTCCTTGATGCCCTCCCAGACCCGGCCGGTGGGGGAGCGCACCGCCCAGTGCACGACGCCCAGGGTCAGGACCAGGTAGGCCAGCGCGATCCAGTACAGGTTGGCGGTGTTGTCGATGCCGACCAGCGAGGACGGCAGCAGGTCGGACGGGGCCGCCCGGCCCTCCTCGCCGCCCGTGACTCCACCGGGGTCGCGTGACACCAGGATCGAACCCGCCTGGGCGAAGGCCAGGGTCACCATGGAGAAGCCGATTCCGGTCACGCGCATGCTCACCGACCCCAGGGCCAGGGCGAGCGCGGTCCCGAAGAGCAGCCCGAGGACCGTGGCGAGCGCGAACGGCAGCCCCGCCTCGAGCAGGAACAGGTTGGTGGCGTAACTGCCCGCCGCGAAGTACAGGGCGTGGCCGAAGGAGAGCAGCCCGGTCCGCCCGAGCAGCAGGTCGTAACCGGTCGCCAGGGCCCCGAACAGCAGGCAGGTCGCCAGGAGTTGCAGACTGCCCGCCGAGCCCAGCGGCCCGTCGAGCAGCCCCGGCACCGGCACCGCGCTGAACGGGGCGACGGCCAGGACGAGCAGGACGGCGGCGGGCCACCAGCGCAGCGGGCGGAAGCGCCCGGCGGGGGCCGGTCCGGGGGCGGCGCGCCCCGTGGTGCGGTCGGGTGTGTCGGTGGCGGTGCTCACGCGAGCCTCCCCGTCAGTCCGCGCGGCCGGATCAGCAGCAGCACGGCGAGCAGGACGACGACGGCCAGGTCGCCGAGCCCCGCTGCGGTGTAGTAGTTGGCGAACTGCTGGACCAGGCCGATGACCACCGACGCCACGGCGGCGCCCGTCACCGAGCCCATGCCGCCGGTGACCACGACGACGAACGCGAAGATCAGCAGCGAGGTGCCCTGGCGCGGGTCGACCGAGCCGGAGTACAGCCCGCCGAGCGCCCCGCCCAGCGCCGCCGCACAGCCGCCGATCGCGAAGACCAGCGTGAACGCCTTGCGGACGTCGACGCCGAGCGCGGTGACCATCGCCCGGTCCTCCACCCCCGCCCGGACGACCAGGCCGTGCCGGGTCCGCCCCAGGAACAGCCGCAGCGCCACCAGCACCACGACCGCCGCGCCCACCAGGACCAGCCGGTTGACCGGGACCTGCGCGCCCAGCAGCCCGAAGGTGCCGGACAGCGCCTCGGGCCCGGGGAAGGTGTGGGCGTCCGAGCCCCAGATTCCGGAGAGCAGCGCGGGCACCGCGAGCCCCACCCCGACCGTGGCGAGCACCTGCTCGCGCGGCCGGGTGTAGAGCGGGCGGACGACCGCGAGTTCGAGGAGCACGGCGGCCGCGGTGCCCACCGCCGTACCGAACAGGACCGCGAGCGCGAAGCCGGCGCCGCCGGGGCCCGCGCCGGGGAGATTCCCGGAGGCGGCCCACCAGGTGCCGTACGCGCCGATGGACAGCAGCGCCCCGTGCGCGAAGTTGAGCACGTCCATCAGCCCGAAGATCAGCGAGAGTCCGGACGCGACGAGGAAGTAGAGGGCCCCCAGACCGAGGCCGGTCATGGTGAGCAGGACGAGGGTGGACATCAGGAATCCGCCTTCACGGAGGGGTGTGCGGTGACCGGGCCGTGGCCCACACCGAGCAGCGTGCGGGCCGCCTCCGCGTCGCCCAGCAGCTCGGCGGCCGGGCCCCGGTGGGCGGTACGGCCGTCGGCCAGGACCACGCAGTGCCCGGCCAGCCGGCGCACCACGGCGAGGTTCTGCTCCACGAGGAGCACCGGCACCGCCTCGGCGGCCCGCTCCAGCACGTGGGCCACCTCGGTGACGACCTTCGGCGCCAGGCCCTTCGTCGGTTCGTCCGCGATGATCAGCCGGTTGGTGTTGAGCAGGGTCCGCCCGATGGCCACCATCTGCTGCTGGCCGCCCGACAGTGTCCCGGCCAACTGCCGGGCCCGCTGCTTGAGTTCCGGGAAGAGTTCGTGGACCAGGCCGTACGCCGGGTCGCCCGCGCCGCGCCGCTCGGCGAGCCGCAGGTTCTCCGCGACGGTCAGCCCGGCGAAGACGCCCCGGTCCTCGGGGGCGTAGCCGATGCCGCGCCGGACCAGGGCGTGCGTGGGCAGGCCCACGGTCTCCTCGCCGTCGAGCCGGACGCTCCCGGCGCGCGGGACGAGCCCGAGGATGCCCCGGACCGTGGTGGTCTTCCCGGCACCGTTGCGCCCGAGGAGCGCGGTGACGCCGTGCGCGGTGACGTCGAGGTCGACGCCGTGCAGGATGTGCCGGCCGCCGATCAGGACCCGCAGATCCCGTACGTCCAGCAGGGGTCGCTCCGTCACAGTCCCTCCCCGAGGTACGCCTGCTGCACGACCGGGTCGGCGGTGACCGCCTCCGGGGTGTCCAGGGCGAGCAGCCGGCCGTGGTGCATCACGGCGAGGCGGTCGGCGAGGCCGAGCAGGACGTCCATGTGGTGTTCGACCATGAGGACCGTGCGCCCCTCCTCGCGGTGCAGGGTGCGGATGAGCTCGGTCAGGGCGGGGACCTCCTCGGCGCTCACCCCGGCCATCGGCTCGTCGAGCAGCATCAGCCGCGGCTCGCCCACCAGCAGCACGGCCAGCTCCAGCTTCCGCTTCTCGCCGTGCGACAGCTCGCCCGCGGTGGCGCCGGCCCGGTGGCCGAGCCCGGTGCGTTCCAGGACACCGGCCACTTCGGCGGTGTACGGGTCGGCCCGCCGCCACAGCCGGTACGAGCCGCCCCGGGCCGCCTGCGCGGCGAGCCGGACGTGGTCGGCGACGGTCATCGCGGGCCACAGGCTCGACGTCTGGAAGGTCCGGCCGACGCCGCGCCGGGCCCGGACGTGCGCGGGCCGGTCCGTCATCTCGGCGCCGTCCAGCTCGATCCGCCCGGCGGTCGGCAGGTTCAGCCCGCTGATCAGGTTGAACAGGGAGGTCTTGCCCGCTCCGTTGGGCCCGATGAAGGCCAGGAACTCGCCCTCGCGGACGCTCAGGGAGACGTCCTGGACGATGGTGGCGCCGCCGACGCTCCAGCCGAGGCCGTCCAGCCGGAGCACGGGCGCCTCACGGTCCGCCGGGCCCGCCTGCCCCAGGGGGTGGGGTGCTGCGGTCACGGTTCAGCCCGCCGCGGGCTTCACGGGCGGCGCGACGGCGTCCAGCTGCTCGGTGTCCAGCAGCTTCGGCTCGGCGGTCTTGCCCTTGCCGTCCAGCTTGGCCACGAACATCGGCTGGAGCAGCGCGTGGTCCTCGCCGCGCACCCGGGTCGGTCCCTTGACCCCGTCGAAGCTCCAGCCCTCCAGGGCCTTCACCATCGCGGCGGTGTCGGTGGCGCCGCCCTTCTCGACGGCGTGCACGATCATCTGGGCGGCCGTGAAGCCGTCCGGGGTGAACAGGTCGGGCCTGCCGCCGTCCTTCTCCACCGCGTCCAGCATCGCCTTCTCCACGGGGTTGCCGCCGCCCGCGCCCGGGAAGTAGTGCGCCAGGAACGACACCTTGGATCCGGCGGCCCCGAAGACCGGGTACGAGGCGGTGCCGGCCAGGCCGGTGACGACCTTGCTCGCGCCGAGCACGCCCTGCTGGTCGAGCGCGGTCCACAGCGCCGGTGCGGTGGAGCCGGCCCAGGCGACGAAGACCAGGTCGGGGCCGCCCGCCTCGACCTGCCGGGCGAACGGTGTCAGGTCCGTCGCGCTCGGCGGCGCCAGCACCGAGCCGACCTTCGCGCCCTTCCCGCCGAGGACAGCCTTCACGGCGGCCACGTTGGCCTGGCCGAAGGTGGAGTCCTGGGCGAGCACCGTGACCTTCTTGCCCTTGGCGTCGCCGAGCATCGTGCCGGCCGTCAGGATGTCCTGGTAGGACTGGCGGCCGGAGCGGAAGGTGTAGTCGTTGATCCCGGTCACCGCGTCGGTGGCGGCCGGCCCGCTGACGTACAGCACCTTGTTCTGCGCGGCGAGCGGGGCCATCTGGAGCGCGACGCCGGAATCGGTGGTGCCGGCCAGTACCTTGTAGCCCTTGCCGATGAGGTTCTTCGCGGCGGAGACCGCCTTGCCCGGGTCGCCCGCGTCGTCCTGCTCGGTGACCTCGATGCGGTGTCCGGCGACCTTGCGGGTGCCCTTGGTGGCGTAGTCGAGACCGGCCATGAAGCCGTCCCGGTACTGCTTGCCGTAGTCGGCGAGGAGCCCCGTCCTGGAGTACACCAGGCCGACCTTGACGGCCGCGTCGCCGCCGGTCTTCGCGGAGTCGGAGCCGCCCGCCTTCCCTGCGGCGGTACAGCCCGTCAGCACCAGGCCGGCTGCGGCCAGGACGGCGACGGTACGGATGTCACTGAGGGATCTGCGGGCTCTGCTGGCGGTACGGCTGCGGGGCATGGTGACCGGCTCCTCGGCGTGTTCCTGTGATGTCGCCGAACCGTATGGACACCGCGCCGCCGTCGACATGGTGCAGGGCACCCCACCTCGCCCCCGGGGCGTGTGGGCGCCGCACATGGCAGGAGGTCAGGGGGCCGCCGGGCCGACCAGCCGGCACACCGTCTCGATGTCCGTGCGCACCTGGGCGACCGAGGTCCGGCCGGAGAGCCAGGTGATCAGCGCGGAGTGCCAGGTGTACTCGATCACCCGCACGGCGGACAGCTGTCCCGGCGTCGGGTGGCCGGTGCCCAGCGCGTCCAGGATGATCGCCGTCGTGAGCCGTGAGACCGCGTCGACCTCGCTGTTCGCGCCCCGGTCCGCGAAGGTCAGCGCGCGCATCATGGCGTCCGCCAGCTGCGGTTCACGCCGCATCGCGCGGAAGGCCCGCAGCAGCGTCCCGGCGACCCGGGCGGCCGCGTCGTCCCCGGCCGGGGGGCGCTCGCGGAGGGCGGTGCGCAGGTGCTGGAGCCGGTCGTGCAGGGTGGCGACGAGGAGGTGGACCTTGGACGGGAAGTACCGGTACAGGGTGCCGAGAGCGACCTCGGCGGCCTCCGCCACCTCGCGCATCTGGACGGCCTCGAAACCGCCCCGGCCGGCCAGCTCGGCGGTGGCCCGCAGGATGCGGCGGCGACGGGCCTCCTGGCGTTCCGTCAGGGGCGGCGATGCCGGTCCGGCTTCCGCTGTCATGTGTCCCGTCCCGTGGCCAGGGTGTGTGCCGTGGCGTGAATCACCCGATCCGGCCGTTGCGTCGAAGCTACCTGCCGGTAGATTCGTAGCTCATTGAACTACCCAGTCTGAAACTTGTTCTAGATTAGCGCGAGCGGTTACGCTCCGGCGAACACGCAGTGAGAAGGGGGCCGAGTGTGACCGCTGAGGCCGTTGAGTCGGGCCCCCGTACGGGCGTCGCCGCACCGGGCACGGGCCCCGGCGACGGACCCCTGCGCATCGCGCTCCTCACCTACAAGGGCAACCCCTTCTGCGGCGGCCAGGGCGTCTACGTACGGCACCTCGCCCGCGAGCTCGCCCGCCTCGGCCACCGCGTCGAAGTCATCGGCGCCCAGCCCTACCCGGTCCTCGACGAGGGCGTCCCGCTCACCGAACTGCCCAGCCTCGACCTGTACCGGCAGCCCGACCCGTTCCGCACCCCGAGCCGCGGCGAGTACCGGGACTGGATCGACGCCGCCGAGGTCGCCACCATGTGGACCGGCGGCTTCCCCGAACCGCTCACCTTCAGCCTGCGGGCCCGGCGCCACCTCGCCGCCCGGCGCGGCGAGTTCGACGTCGTCCACGACAACCAGACCCTCGGCTACGGGCTCCTCGCCGACCTCGGCGCGCCCCTGGTCACCACGATCCACCACCCCATCACCGTCGACCGGCAGCTCGACCTGGACGCCGCGACGAGCCGGCGCCGCCGGGCCTCCGTGCGCCGCTGGTACGGGTTCACCCGGATGCAGAAGCGGGTCGCGCGCCGGCTGCCGTCGGTGCTCACCGTCTCCGGCTCCTCCAAGCAGGAGATCGTGGACCACCTCGGCGTCGACCCACGCCGTATCCGGGTCGTCCACATCGGCGCCGACACCGATCTGTGGTCGCCCGACCCCTCGGTCCCCGAGGTCCCGGGCCGCATCGTCACCACATCGAGCGCCGACGTCCCGCTCAAGGGCCTCGTCCACCTCGTGGAGGCGCTGGCCAAGCTCCGTACCGGCAACCCCGCCGCCCACCTCGTCGTCGTCGGCAAGCGCGCCGAGGACGGGCCGGTGGCCCGGGCCATCGAGCGGCACGGCCTCGCGGACGCCGTCGAGTTCGTCAAGGGCATCAGCGACGCCGAGCTGGTCGACCTGGTGCGCGGCGCGCAGACCGCCTGCGTCCCCTCGCTGTACGAGGGGTTCTCGCTGCCCGCCGCCGAGGCCATGGCCACCGGCACCCCGCTCGTCGCGACGACCGGCGGCGCGATCCCGGAGGTCGCGGGCCCCGACGGGGAGACCTGCCTCGCGGTCCCGCCCGGCGACCCGGGAGCCCTCGCCGACGCGCTCGGCCGGCTGCTCGGCGACGCGGAGCTGCGCGCCCGGCTCGGCGCGGCCGGCCGCGAGCGGGTGCTCGCCCGGTTCACCTGGAAGCAGGCCGCGATCGGCACCGCCGAGCTGTACCGGCAGGCGATCGCCGCCCGCGCCGCCACCGGCCCCGGCGGCCGGCGGTGACCCCGGACCTTCCGCCGGGCCCCTGATCCCGTTCCCCGACCCACCCCCGACCGCGAAAGCAGGCACTCGTGCTGACCGTGGACTTCACCCGCTTCCCGCTCGCCGCAGGCGACCGCGTGCTCGACCTGGGGTGCGGCGCCGGACGCCACGCCTTCGAGTGCTACCGGCGCGGCGCCCAGGTGGTGGCCCTCGACCGGAACGGCGAGGAGATCCGCGAGGTCGCGAAGTGGTTCGCCGCGATGAAGGAGGCGGGGGAGGCCCCGGAGGGCGCCACCGCCACCGCGATGGAGGGCGACGCGCTCAACCTGCCCTTCCCCGACGAGTCCTTCGACGTGGTGATCATCTCCGAGGTCATGGAGCACATCCCCGACGACAAGGGCGTGCTCGCCGAGATGGTCCGGGTCCTCAGGCCCGGCGGCCGGATCGCCGTCACGGTCCCGCGCTACGGCCCCGAGAAGGTCTGCTGGACCCTCTCCGACGCGTACCACGAGGTCGAGGGCGGCCACATCCGCATCTACAAGGCCGACGAACTCCTCGGCAAGATGCGCGGCGCCGGCCTCAAGCCGTACGGCACCCACCACGCGCACGCGCTGCACTCCCCGTACTGGTGGCTCAAGTGCGCGTTCGGTGTCGACAACGACAAGGCGCTGCCGGTGAAGGCGTACCACAAGCTCCTGGTCTGGGACATCATGAAGAAGCCCGCCCTGACCCGGGTCGCCGAGCAGCTGCTCAACCCGGTCGTCGGCAAGAGCTTCGTGGCCTACGCGACCAAGCCGCACCTGCCCCTCGCCGCAGCCGCCGAGGCCGAGGCCGAGGCGTGAGTCTTCCCGAGCGGACCGAACACCTCGTCCTGCCCGGAGTCCTCACCGCCGCGCAGGCCACCGAGACCGTCGCCGCGCTGGGCGCCGTGCAGCGTCCGGACGGCGCGATCCCGTGGTTCCGCGGCCACCACCTCGACCCGTGGGACCACACCGAGGCCGCCATGGCCCTGGACGCGGCCGGCGAGCACACCGCCGCGGAACGCGCGTACGAGTGGCTGGCCCGCCACCAGAACGCGGACGGCTCCTGGTACGCCGCCTACCACGACGGGGACGCCGGGCAGCCGACCGACCGGAGCCGGGAGACCAACTTCTGCGCCTACGTGGCCGTCGGTGTCTGGCACCACTACCTGGCCACCGGCGACGACGCCTTCGTGGACCGGATGTGGCCCACGGTCTACGCGGCCGTCGAGTTCGTCCTGCGCCTCCAGCAGCCCGGCGGCCAGATCGGCTGGAAGCGGGAGGCGGACGGCACGGCGGTGACGGACGCGCTGCTCACCGGCTCGTCCTCGGTCCACCAGGCCCTGCGCTGCGCGCTCGCCATCGCCGAACGCCGCGAGGAGCCCCAGCCCGACTGGGAGCTGGCGACCGGCGCCCTGGGCCACGCGATCCGCAGCCACCCGGAGCGCTTCCTCGACAAGAGCCGCTACTCGATGGACTGGTACTACCCGGTCCTCGGCGGCGCCGTCACGGGCGCGGCGGCCAAGGAGCGCATCGACGAGGGCTGGGACCGCTTCGTCGTCCCCGGCCTCGGGGTGCGCTGCGTGCTGCCCAACCCCTGGGTGACCGGCGGCGAGAGCTGCGAACTCGCCCTCGCCCTCTGGGTGATGGGCGAGTCCGACCGGGCGCTCGACATCCTCCAGTCCGTCCAGCACCTGCGGGCCGAGGACGGCATGTACTGGACGGGTTACGTCTTCGAGGGGAACCGCGCCTTCTGGCCCGAGGAGCGCACCTCCTGGACGGCCGGTTCACTGCTGCTGGCGGTGGCCGCGCTCGGAGGGGACGAGGCGACCACCGCCGTGTTCGGCGGGGACCGGCTCCCGAGGGGGCTGGAGCCGGACTGCTGCGGCTGAGCGCTCAGGGGGTGTCGTGCCGACAGGACACCCCTGGGGTCAGCGCCGGACGCGGCCTGCCACGGCGTGCCCGATGAACAGGTACACCAGGGCGGCGAGGCCGTAGCCGGCGACGACGTTGGCCCATGCCTTGTCGAACGTGAACAGGTCGTACGACCAGCCCGCGAGCCACCTGGCGGTGTCCCGCACGAACTCGACCAGCTCGTTGCCCCGGTTCGCGTCGAGCAGGTACATCAGGATCCACAGGCCGAGAATGAAGGCCATGACGTCCGCCACGAGGGCGATGACACGTGCTGCGGTGAAGCCGTTGCCTCTGCTGTAGGACATGGTCTCCGCGTTGCCGCTCCCGCCGGGCCGAAACCCGTCGGCCGGACCCGTACGGCCGCGCAGCGGTGGCGGGTTGCCCGTGCCCCGGCCAGCCTGGCGGGGAGTGCCGGGTCCCGGCACCCGCCCCGCCCCGGCCAGGGAGGCCCGCCGTGCCCCGTCCCGTCCCGCTCCGCCGCCCGCTGCTCGCGCTGCTGCTGGCCTGCGCGCTCCTGGCGGGCGCCACCGCGTGCGGGAGCGACGACAAGGACAGCGGTGCGAGCAGTTCGGCGTCGCCCACGGGCACCTCGTCGGCCGAGGCGCAGAAGTGGGCCAAGACCAGGTTCGTCGCCAACGCGGGGCTCGCCGCGGGCGCCACGTACCAGTGGATCGTGAAGCCGTACCGGGCCGGGAAGTTCAAGAAGGGCACCGACGGGCGCACCCTCGCCCTCGTCAAGGCCGGGCTCGCGGGCGGCTTCGCCTACAACCGGCTGAAGGCCGCGACGGAGAACGCCAAGGGCGACCCGCTGCTGTCGAAGGCCGTCGCCCCGCTCACCGCGGGAATCGCCTCGCTCAAGGGACTCACCGCCAAGGTCCGCAACGGCGATGCGGACGCCGGCGACATCGGCGTGTTCGAGGACGTCATCAGCGGCATCAAGGACGCCGGGAAGAGCGCGGGCGCCGAGGTGAGGGACAAGGTCCCGTCCACCTCGCAGCTCGGCGGATAACCGCATGTCAACTCGGCCCGGCCCGCTCTAGGGTGCGATCATGGGACTTCTCGCGCACGAGCGCTACTGCCATGAAATCGTCCGCCTCACGGGGGAGTTGAGGGCGACCCTTCAGGGCGCCGACCTCGGTGCGACCGTGCCGACCTGCCCCGACTGGACCCTGCGCGAACTGGCGGAGCACGTCGGCCGCGCGCACCGCTGGGCCGGCGAGATCGTCCGCACCCGGGCAGCCGAGGCGGTGGCGGAGGACAAGGTGCCGGACAACAGCCCGGCGAGCGACGACCCCGCCGCGCTCGACGCCTGGCTCGCGGCCGGCGCCGCCGGCACCGCCGACGCGCTGCGGGAGGCCGGGCCGGACGCCGAGGCGTGGTCCTGGGCCTGGGACCACAGCGCGGGCTTCTGGGCCCGCCGCATGGCCATCGAGACCGTCGTCCACCTCGCCGACGCGGCCCTCGCGGCGAAGGCCCCGTACACGATGACGCCCGAGCTGGCGGCGGACACCATCGAGGAGTGGCTGGAGATCGTGGTCTTCGCGCAGAAGCTGGGCCACCCCGGGATCGCCGAGTTGCCCCGCGACGGGCGCACCCTGCACCTGTACGCCACCGACGCGCCCGACGCCGAATGGCTCATCGAGCGCGGCGCGGACGGCGTCACCTGGCGCCGGGCGCACGACAAGGCGGACGTGGCGCTGCGGGGGCCGCTCACCGACGTGATGCTGGTGCTCAACCGCCGCCGGGCCCCCGACAGCGACCGGGTGGAGGTGCTGGGCGACGGCGGGGTGCTGGATTCCTGGCTGGAGCACACCACCTTCGGCTGAGCGGCCCGGCCCGGCCCGGTGTGCGGGCCCGTCCCGGCTGGGCCAAGCTGGACGGGCGGCCGCCGGCCGTCCCGTCCCGTCCCGCGAGGAGGTGCCGATGGACCCCGTCAGGGCCCTGGAGCGGATCGCCTTCCTGCTGGAGCGCGGCAAGGCGGTCACCTACCGTGTCCAGGCGTTCCGCACCGCCGCGCGCACCGTCGCCGCGATGGACGACGGCGAGGTGGAGCGGCGCGTGGCGGACGGCTCGCTGGAACGGGTCAAGGGCATCGGCCCCCGCACCGCCCAGGTGATCCGCGAGGCGGCGGCCGGGGAGACACCCGGCTACCTGGACCGGCTGGAGTCCGAGGCGGCGAGCGCCGGGCCCCTCGCGGAGGGCGGCGCGCACCTGCTGTCCCTGCTGCGCGGCGACTGCCATACGCACTCCGACTGGTCGGACGGCGGCAGCCCCATCGAGGAGATGGGCCGCGCGGCGGCGGAGCTGGGCCACGACTGGACGGTGCTCACCGACCACTCGCCCCGGCTCACCGTGGCCAACGGCCTCTCCCCGGAGCGGCTGCGCCGGCAGCTCGCCGAGGTGGCCGAACTCAACCAGCGGTGGGCGCCGTTCAGGCTGCTCACCGGCATCGAGTGCGACATCAACCTGGACGGCTCCCTGGACCAGGAGGAGGACCTGCTCGACCAGGTCGACCTGGTCGTGGTGTCCGTCCACTCCAAACTCCGCATGGACGCCGCCCCGATGACCCGCCGGATGGTCGCCGCCGTCCGCCATCCGCAGGCGAACGTCCTCGGCCACTGCACCGGGCGCCTCGTCACCGGCCGGGGCCGCCCCGAGTCGTCGTTCGACGCCGACGAGGTCTTCGCCGCCTGCGCGGAGGCCGGCACCGCCGTCGAGATCAACAGCCGGCCGGAACGGCTCGACCCGCCCCGCCGGCTGCTGCGCCGGGCCGTGGCGGCGGGCACCCTCTTCGCCGTCGACACCGACGCCCACGCACCGGGCCAGCTCGACTGGCAGGCGTACGGGTGCGCCCGCGCCGAGGAGTGCGAGGTCCCGCCGGAGCGCGTGGTCACCACCTGGACGGCCGACGAGCTGCTGCGCTGGACCCGGCAGGGCAGGATCCCGGAGCGCGCGGGCGGTTGAGCCCCGGGTACGCCGACGGCCCCCCGCCCGGAAGGGGCAGGGGGCCGCTGTGACGGGCGGGGTGCGGGCGTCAGCCGCGCTGGATGCCCGTGGTGTCCTGGAGGACGCCGCGACGGCCGTCCTGCGTCTGGGCGATCAGCGCCGAACCGTGCTGCTCGACCGCGAGGTACCAGGTGCCCGGCGCCAGTTCGGCGATCGGGGCCTGCGAACCGTCCTCGTTGTACAGCTGGCGGGCCACCGGCACCGCGAACCAGAACGGGGTGAAGTCGCCGGCGCCGCCACCGGCCGCCGGCGCCGCCGGGGCCTTCTGCGCCTCGGGCTGACCGGGCTGCTGCGCACCGTACGGCTGCGGCTGGCCCGGCTGCTGGCCGCCGAACGCCGGCTGCGGACCGCCCGGGTAGCCGTAGCCCTGACTGGGCTGGCCACCGTACGGCGGCTGCACGGCCTGCGGGCTCGGGGCACCGGCGAGCGGGGCCTTCAGGGCGGGGACCAGCGGCGAGGCGACCGCGCCCGCGGCCAGCGCCAGGGAGGCGATGAAGCCGAGGATCAGGCCGGCGCCCGCGTCGATCTGGCCCAGGTCGATGATCGTCCAGAACAGGTTCCACGCGGTGAACACCGTGGCGGCGACACCGAACTGGCCGAGGTCGAGACCCACGATCTTGCGCGGCTGGGCCTGGGAACGGGAGAGCACGATCAGCGCTGCGCCGATCACTCCGACCATGTAGACGCCGATGCCGTTGCCCAGGAGGTCCCAGGAGTTGGGGGCGTCCGCGGCGGCGTTTCCGTAGTCGTAGTAGTCCAGGAACGAGGCGATGAACAGCACGACCGCTGCTCCGATCACCACGCCGTCGCCTCGAGTGAGGGAGCGGATATTCACGTGAAGGTCCTTAGTCGATCGTCTCGTCGGGGCGGTCGTCGCTGCCGCCGGATACGCGGCGGGCACGGCTTGAAGCTCGGGAACGGCTCCCCATCGTAGGGATGAATCTATCGTCTGCCCGGGCGGGTTGGGTTCCTGCCCGGTTGGTGCGGGAACATCCTCCCGAATTCATCGCAGAATCACCCCTTGCTTACCCCTTGAGGTAGCTGCTGATACCGTCCGCGATGCCCTGGGCGGCCTTCTGGCGCCAGCCCGGGCTGGTGAGCAGGGCGGCGTCCTTGGGATCACGCATATTGCCGCATTCGATGAAGACTTTGGGCACGGTCGACAAATTAAGTCCGCCGAGATCCTTGCGTACGTCCAAACCCGTTTTGCCGCCCACATAATTGGAAGGCGAACTTCCGGTACTGCGTACGAACAGACCGGCGATACGGGTACCGAGATCGCGCGAAGGGGCCACGATCTCCGAGGTGTCCGCGTCTCCGCCGCGCACCGATGCGGGGAGGATCACATGGAATCCCCGGTTTCCCACGGCCGAGCCGTCCGCGTGCACCGAGACCACCGCGTCCGCGTGCGCCTCGTTCCCGATACGCGCCCGCTCGTCCACGCACGGCCCGAACTCCCGGTCCCTGTCGTACGTCAGGAGCACCGTCGCGCCCTGCGCCCGCAGCAGGTCCCGCAGCCGGTGCGCCACGTCGAGGGTGAACTCCGCCTCCGCGTAACCCCCGTTGGTGGAGGTCCCGGTGGTGTCGCACTCCTTGCGGCCGGTGCCGATGTCGACCTGGCGGTTGATCGCGGCGGTGTGCAGGTGGTTGCGCGGGTTGTGCCCGGGGTCGATGACCACGGTCTTGCCGGACAGCGGTCCGTCGGGAGCGGCCGGCGGCCTGGAGGGGGACTTCGCCGGGGATTTCGCCGGGGCCTTCGACGGCGACGGGGCGGCCTTCGTGGGCGCCGCTGACGGCGGAACCGGTGCGGCCGGGGTGGCGGCGGGACCGCCGCTCGGCCCGGCCTGGGCCTGCGCGGTGCCGCCTCCGTCGCCGCAGCCGGCCAGGCCCAGGCCCAGGCACAGCAGGGCGGCGGGGGCGGCGAGCCGGAGCGGGCGGCGCGGGGTGGGGGGAAGGCTCTCGTGGTGGCGCACCCGGCGATGCTACCGGCCGGGCCCTGCCCTGTCCGGGGCGTCCGCGGACCGGCCGGGAACGCCCCGTGAACAGGCCGTGCGGTCAGATGCCCGGCCCGGTGCGGCGCAGCACGCGCAGCGAGTCCGTGACGGAGACCTCCGTGAAGGCGCCCGATTCCAGCGCCCGCAGATACACCCGGTACGGGGCCTGGCCGCCGTGCGCGGGGTCCGGGAACACGTCGTGGATCACCAGCAGCCCGCCCTCGGCGACATGCGGGGCCCAGCCCTCGTAGTCGCCGTTCGCGTGCTCGTCGGTGTGGCCGCCGTCGATGAAGACGAAGCCCAGCGGGCCACCCCACACCGCCGCCACCTGCGGCGAGCGACCCACGAGCGCCACCACGTGGTCCTCCAGGCCCGCCGCGTGCAGCGTCCTGCGGAAGGTGGGCAGGGTGTCCATGCGGCCCACCTCCGGGTCCACCACGGTCGGGTCGTGGTACTCCCAGCCGGGCTGCTGCTCCTCGCTGCCCCGGTGGTGGTCGACGGTGAGCGCGGTGACGCCGGCCGCCCGCGCCGCGTCGGCGATCAGGATCGTGGAGCGCCCGCAGTAGGTGCCGACCTCCAGCAGCGGCAGGCCGAGCGCGGCGGCCCCGGTGGCCGCCTCGTACAGCGCGAGCCCCTCGACCACCGGCATGAAGCCCTTGGCGGCCTGGAAGGCGGCGAGAATCTCCGGCTCGGGTTCGGCGGCCACGGCGTTCCTCCTGGTGGGACGGGTAGGGCGCCATCGTGCCGTACGCCCCCGTCGCCGGCTGCGGCGGGGGCGTACGGAGGGGCGCCTGGCGTGGCTCGGGTCAGCAGCTCTGCCAGAGGCGGGTCATGACGCGGACGCCGAAGCGCAGCCCTTCCAGCGGGACGCGCTCGTCCACGCCGTGGAAGAGGCGGCCGTAGTCCAGGTCGTGCGGGAGCTTCAGGCCCTTGAAGCCGAAGCAGCGGATGCCCAGATGCGTGAACGCCTTGGCGTCCGTGCCGCCGGGGTTGCAGTAGGGCACCGGGTGGCCGTCCGGGTCCTCGGCGCGGACCGCCGCGCACATGGCGTCGACCAGCGGGCCGTCGAACGTGGTCTCCATGGCGATGTCGTGGTTGACCCACTCCCGCCCGACCGAGGGCAGCAGCAGCCGGTCGATCGTGTCGATCAGCTCCTGTTCGTGGCCCGGCAGGAAGCGGCCGTCCACGCGGGCGGTGGCCTTCCCCGGGATCACGTTGGTCTGGTAGCCGGCGCTGAACATCGTCGGGTTCGCCGAGTTGCGCAGCACCACCTGCATGAAGTCCGCGACCGGGCCCAGCCGGGCGAGGCTGCCCTCGATGTCCTCCTCGTCGAACTCCACCCCGTAGAGCCGGGCGGCCTCTTCGAGGAGTGCGCGGACCGGCTCGATGAGACGGATCGGGAAGGTCTCGCGGCCGATCCGGGTCAGCGACTCCGCGAGGTCGGTGACCGCGTTCTCGTCGTTGGGCGATGAGCCGTGGCCGGCCCGGCCGGTGGCGGTGAGCTCCATCCAGGCCATGCCGCGCTGGGCGTTCTCGATGGGGTACAGCCGCCGGGTGTCGTCGATCGCGAACGAGAACCCGCCGCCCTCGCCGATCGCCTCGGTGACGCCGGCGAACAGCTCCGGGCGGTGCTCGACCAGCCAGTGCGCGCCGAACTTGCCGCCCGCCTCCTCGTCGGCGAGGAAGGCGAGGACCAGGTCGCGCGAGGGCCGCGTGCCGGTGCGGGCGAAGTGCCGGGCGGTGGCCAGCATCACCGCGACGGTGTCCTTCATGTCGATCGCGCCCCGGCCCCAGAGGTAGCCGTCGCGGATCTCGCCGGAGAAGGGCGGCACCTGCCATTCGGAGGCGTCCGCCGGGACCACGTCCAGGTGGCCGTGGACCAGGAGGGCGCCGCGGGCCGGGTCGCGGCCGACGATCCTGGCGATGACGCTGGCGCGGCCGGGCGCGGACTCGACCAGCTCCGAGTCGATGCCCACCTCGGCGAGGCGGGCCACGACCCACTCGGCGCTCGCGCGCTCGGTGCTCGTCGGGTTGGAGGTGTCGAACCTGATCAGCTCGGCGCAGAGGGCGACGACCTCCTCCTGGGCCTCGTCGGAGGCCAGGACCGGTGCGGTGCCGGGTGCGGTGCTCATGCTGCTCCCACGGGGGTGGTGGTGCGGGCGGCCGGGGCCGGGCCGTCCTGCTCGTCGGCGAGGGCGGAGGTGCCGTAGGGCTTGATCCAGCCCAGCAGGCCCAGGGCGCAGTACAGGACGAAGGCGGTGGCCAGCGAGTTCAGGGCCGGGATGCCGCCGTCGTAGAACTTGCCGACGCAGAACGCCGCGATCCAGATCGCGATCGACATCGGCACCCAGGTCGGCGAGTGCGCCGGCAGGGTCTGGGCCTCCCGGGTCTCGTCCAGCGGCTTGCGCATCCGCTTGACGACCCAGTACTCGGCCACGATGATCCCGCCGATGGGCGGGATGGCGACGCCGAGGATCGTGAGGAACTCGGTGAAGTGGCTCATGATCCCGACGGCCGACAGGACCGTGCCCGCGATGCCGAGCACGATGGTCACCGCGCCGCGGTGGACGCGCTTGCCGAAGACGACCTGGAAGAAGTTGACGACGCCGAGCGAGGAGCCGTACAGGTTCCAGTCGTTGATCTTCGCCGTGGACATCAGGACGACGAGCACCCCGAAGGCGCCGGAGGTGGAGAGCACGATGTGCGAGACCTCGTTGCTCTTGACCAGGTGGCCCAGGAGCACGCCGGTCAGGCCGACGATGTACTCGGAGAGGATCATGGACGAGGCGCTCTGCAGGAAGACGTGCGAGCCCTTGCGGTTGTAGCGGGTCATCTCGGGGGAGACGATCGCGCCCGTCATGTAGCCGCCCGCGATGGCGGTGGCGGCGACGGCCAGCGGAATCGTTTCTCCTGGCGCCGGCGAGTGGACCAGGTCGCTGAACGAGTGGTCGTTCAGGGTCCGGATCACCGAGAAGGCGACCATGGCGAAGAAGAGCGGCGTGACGACCTTCGCGAAGTTGGCCATGTATCGGAAGCCGAAGATCACCAGGGCGGTGATGGCGATGCCCGCGAGCACGCACCACATCCAGGACGGGCCGCCGACCAGCGCCGAGACGCTGTCGCCGAAGATCTTGTTCTGGACGCCGAACCAGCCGACCAGGCTGACCGCGATCACGAAGCTGACCAGCGCCGAGCCGTTGCGCCCGAAGCCGACCCAGCGGGTCAGCATCGGCGTCGCCAGGCCCTCGCGCATCCCGGCCAGGCCGATCGCGAAGATCACCACCTCCAGGATCACCGCGCCCAGCGTGAACGCGAGGAACGCGTCGCCGAAGGTCATCCCGACGCCGATGGTGGCGCCGAGCGTGAACTGCGAGATCGAACCGGACTGGGCCAGCCACTGGAGGAGCATCGACCAGAAGCCGAACCGCTTGTCGCGCGGGACGCGCGAGAGCGCGTAGTCGTCGCTGCCGATGCTCTTGGGCGCGGGCGCCACGGCACCGGACTGCGGGGCGGCTGGCATCAGGACTCCTGGGGGGTGCGGCCGAAGGTCTGCAGGTGGGTCAGCGAGCCGTAGCGGCTGACGAGGTTGTCGAACTCCACCGCGTCGTGGAAGTCCAGCCGGCCGTCGCCGTACGCCTTGGCGACCTCGACGGCGTAGCGGGCGGCGGACGCGATGTCGCTCTCGTGACTCGCGCCCGTCCCGCAGCCCGGCACCGCCGCGGCCGAGGTGATGGCCAGGCCGATCACTGGGGCCGCCGTCGCGGTGGACGGCTGAAGGATCGAATTGATGTGGTGTGCCCCATTACCGTACGGGGTGATGTCCTGGGTGGTCACCGGGTACGTGACCAACGGCTCACCGGTCACCACGGCCAGCAGCTCCCCCAGCTGCTCGTTCACGCGGAGCACCCAGCCCTCCTTGACGGTGGGCGACAGGGCGAGGCCCTTGTGGTTGATGACGCGGTTTCCCTTGGTGGTGTCGATGGAGAGCACGGCCTCCATCTCGCCGGTCACCTCGTGGCGGTTCATCGTGGCGATGTCCACCGGCGAGCCCATGAAGGGCACCGGGTCGTGCGGCTCGGTCGGCGCGTCCGGGCAGATGTGCGTGGCGATGATCACGTCGCCGGGCAGCACATCCCCCCGGCGGCGCATGTCGAGCAGCTTGGCGGCGGCGGCCAGCGCCGAGATCGCACCGTCGGCGTCGGAGACCAGACCCGTCACCTCGGGCCGGGCGCCGATGCCGCCGAGCCGGCCCACGACGCCCAGGGTGCGGGCGTCGCCCCCGGCCGTGCGGCCCCGGGAGCCCGGGATGCGGACCGAGACGAAGTCCGTCGAGCCCCGCTCACCGGCGACCGTGGTGACCTGGGCGGACGATCCCTCGGCCCCCGCCGCGGCGTCCAGGTACCCGACAGCCGTCCTGCCATTGGCCCGGGGGTCGTCGAGCAGTTCGACGAGGTCCAGTACGTACTTCAACATGGGGGGCCTTTCTCGCGCATCCGTCACACCCGTCCGGAGTCCGTCAGGGAGCGGGGGCTCCGGACGGGGTGCTGAGAGCAGATTCGGGATCGGATAGCGTTGAGCGCAATGATTTCCCGTTATCTGCAATTCACGTCTGAATGGTGAGATGGCCATGGCGGAGTTCGAACTCGACCGGCGCACCCCCGCCGGAGCCCTCCAGACCGTCGACCGCGCGCTGCTCGTGCTGCTCGCGTTCGAGCGGACCCGGCCCGACTGGGGCGTGACCGAGGTCGCGGCGGAGTTCGGCTGGGACACCTCCGTCGCCCAGCGGCTCCTCGCCACGCTCGCGGGACGCGGCTTCCTGGTCTCCGACCCCGCCACCCGGCGCTACCGCATCGGCCCCGCCGTGCTGCGCCTGGGCCGGCTCTGGGAGCGCTCGGGATCACTGGAGCTGCTGGCCGGACCGGTACTGGAGGAGCTGCGCCGGGTCACCGGCGACACCGTGCTGTTCTGCCTGCCGGACAGCTTCCACATGCGGTGCGTGGCCGCCGAGGAGGGCGAGGCGGGGCCGCTGCGCTACTACCCGCTGGTCGGCGAGCTGTACCCGGCGCACGCCGGGGCGACCAGCAAGTCGTTCTACGCCTACCTGCCCGACGAGCAGCGCCACCGGCTCTTCCGGGGCCGCCCGATGGCCCGCTTCACCGACCGCACGGTCACCGACCCGGACGTGCTGGAGCAGCAGCTCCTGAAGGTCCGCGCCCAGGGGTACGCCTGGACCGTCGGCGAGTACGACACCGGCATCGCGACCCTCGCCGTGCCCGTCTTCCTGGGCCGCGAACCGTACGGGAGCCTCAGCCTCGGCGGCGCCGAGGAACGGTTCGAGGGCGCGCCGGAGAACCGCCTCGACGCGCTGCGAAACGCCGCCGCGCTGCTGGAGAAGCGCCTCACCCACCCGCCGCAGCGCCCTAAACCCAAGGCCCGCCGCACCCCGTCCGCCTGACCCAACGACCCCCGGAGGAAGTACCCCGTGAACCTGCTCCTGCTCTCCAACTCCACCCAGTACGGCCGCGGCTACCTGGAACACGCCCTGGACACGGTCACCGCGTTCCTGCCCGCCGGCGCCCGCCTCGCCTTCGTGCCGTACGCGCTCGCCGACCACGACACGTACACCGCGCGCGTCCGCGGCGCCCTGGAACCGGCCGGGATCACCGTGCGCGGTGTCCACGAGCACGCCGAGCCGGCCGCCGCGCTGACGGAGTCCGACGCCGTGTTCATCGGCGGCGGCAACTCCTTCCGGCTGCTGAGCGCCCTGTACCGGACCGGGCTGCGCGAGGCCGTCGCGGACGCCGTGCGCGCCGGGCTGCCGTACATGGGGGCGAGCGCCGGCACCAACATGGCGGCGCCCACCCTGCGGACCACCAACGACATGCCCATCGTGCAGCCGCCGTCCTTCGCGACCCTGGGCCTCGTCCCGTTCCAGATCAACCCGCACTACCTGGACCCGGACCCGGCCAGCACCCACAAGGGCGAGACCCGGGAGGAACGGCTCACCGAATTCCTGGAGGAGAACGACGTCCCGGTCCTCGGCCTGCGCGAGGGCTCCTGGCTCCGCGTCGAGGACGCGGCGGCCCGGGTCGAGGGCGCCCGCCCCGCCCGCCTGTTCACGCGGGACGGAGCGCCGCAGGAGCTGGCGGCCGGGACGGACGTGTCCTGGCTGCTCAGGACGGAACCGCGGTTCGACGTTCCGGCGCGCTGACACCCCCCAGCACGAGGTCGGTGACCGCGGAGCCGCCCTGCGCCGGGCAGGCGCGCGGCGTGTGGCCGGTGGCCGACGCCGCCAGGACGAACGTGCCGGCATCCGGGGCGGCCAGCGCCCAGCGGCCCCGCGCGTCGGTGGTGGTGAGCCCCGCCTGCCGGCCCTGCCGGTCGATCAGGGTCACGTTGGCCCCGGCGACCGGGGCCCCCTTCGCGTCCAGCACCCGGCCGCGGAAACCCTCCGGGGCCGGCAGGGGGAGCGGCTCGACGTCCTCGGCGGCGCGCCGGGCCGCCTCGTCGCCCTCGCTGCTCGCCAGCAGTACCGGCGCGGTGGCCGTGCGCCGGGACGGCAGGAACGAGGCCAGGACGAGACCGGCGACCACGGCGCCCGTCGCGATGAGGAACGAGATCCGGAAGCCCTTCATCGTGGGCACCTCGACCCCGCCCATGGGGGTCGAGGTGTGGGCCAGGACCATGCCGATGACCGCGCTGGAGACCGAGGTGCCGATGGAGCGCATCAGGGTGTTGAGCCCGTTGGCGGCGCCGGTCTCCGAGGCGTCGACGGCGCCGATGATGAGGGCGGGCAGCGAGGAGTAGGCGAGCCCGATGCCGGCGCCGAGGAGGACGGCGATCAGCACGGTCTGCCAGGGGGCGCTCATCAGGCCGAGCCCGGCCCCGTAACCGATGGCGATGATCAGCATGCCGAGGATCAGCGAGACCTTCGGGCCCTTGCGGGCGGAGATCCGCGCGTACAGCGGGGCGACGAACATCATCGTCAGGCCGAGCGGGGCCACGCAGAGCCCGGCGACCACCATCGACTGGCCGAGGCCGTAACCGGTGGAGGCGGGCAGCTGGAGCAGCTGGGGCAGGACCAGGGAGACGGCGTAGAACGCGACGCCGACCATGATCGAGGTCAGGTTGGTGAGCAGCACCTCGCGGCGGGCCGTGGTCCGCAGATCCACCAGCGGGGCGTCGCTGCGAAGCTCGAAGAGCCCCCACAGCACCAGCACGACGAGCGAGGCGGCGATCAGTCCGAGGGTGGTGGGCGAGCCCCAGCCCCAGTCGCTGCCCTTGGTGATCGGCAGCAGCAGGAGCACCAGGCCGAGCGAGAGACCGAGCGCGCCGACCGTGTCGAACCGGCCGGGGGCGCGCAGCGTGCCCCCCGGCACCGCGAAGACGGTCAGCGCCATGGCCAGCACGCCGAGCCCGGCCGAGCCGAAGAAGAGGACGTGCCAGTCGGCGTGCTGGGCGACGAGCGCGGCGGCCGGCAGCGCGAGTCCGCCGCCCACCCCGATCGACGAACTCATCAGCGCCATCGCCGAACCCAGCTTCTCGCGCGGCAGTTCGTCACGCATGATGCCGATGCCCAGCGGGATCGCGCCCATGGCGAAGCCCTGGAGGGCGCGGCCCACGATCATGACGACGAGATCGTCGGTGAAGGCGCATATCAGGGAGCCGACGACCATCACGGCGAGGCTGGCCAGCAGCATTCCGCGCTTGCCGTACAGGTCTCCGAGCCGCCCCATGATCGGCGTGGCGACGGCTCCGGCGAGCAGGGTGGCGGTCATCACCCAGGTCGCGTTGGAGGGGGCGGTGTGCAGAAGGGCGGGCAGATCCTTGATGACGGGGACGAGCAGGGTCTGCATCACGGCGACGGTGATACCCGCGAAGGCGAGCACGGGGACGATCCCCCGGCCCGCCTTCGCGCGCGGATCGGGAAGCTCCGCGCCGGGCTGTTCGTGCGTCGTCTGTGGCATGCGTGCGGCCTCCGGGCAGCGGTGGGAAGGGGACGTGCGTACGGTTACGGCCGGTGCTGCGGGCAGCACCGACCGCCAAGTCTGTGCAGGGTGAACCTTCCTCGGCTACGGCGTATTCCGGGGCGCGGGGTGCGAAGGGCGCGCGGGTGCGCGCGGGCGCGTGGCGATGCCGGGGGACGCCGTGCCGCTCCTGCGCCGGGCACCAGGGCCGGTGAGGCGTCGGGGCACCAGGGCCGGTGAGGCGTCGGGGCGCCCCGGGGCCGCGAAGCGGAGAACGTCAGTTCCGTTCGTACAGCGTCACCCGACGCCCCCGCACCCGCTGGTCCTCGACCACGGTGAAGTAGTTCTTCAGGACGGCCGCCTTCGCCTTCTCGCGCCGCCCGTTCTCCGGACGCGCCGCCCCCGGCGCGTCCGTGACCAGCAGTATCCGGCGCTGGGCGAGCATCGCCTGCCTGATCCGGACCGGTGCCGCCTCCACCCCGTTCAGCGTCCCGGACGCGTGCGGGCTCCGGGCCAGCGCTATGTCGCGCAGACCGGTGAACGCCTCGGGCGAGACCAGCTCCGCGTCGCGCCGGGCACCCGGCAGGAACACCACCGCGGTGCCCGGCTTTTTCATCCGGCGCACGTCCGCCGCCATGGCCAGCACGTCGTCCACCCGGCTCGACGGCGACCGCTTGGCCAGCGACTGCGGCAGCAGCGCCGCCACCGAGCAGGCGAGCAGTACGGGCACGAGCCACCGTGACGCCGCCGGGAACCGGGGCGCCACCGCCCGTACCGCCGCCCCCAGCAGTGAGCCGATGAGCAGCGCCAGGCCGAGCAGGCTGAAGAGGATGTAGCGGTCCAGGAAGAGCGGCTTGCCCAGTGAGACGGCGGCCAGTCCGAGCTGGGGGACCGCCAGCAGCGGCAGGCCCACCGACGCCACCGAGAGCCGGCGCCCGCCCGGCCGGTCCACCAGGACCCCGAGACCGCCGATCGCCAGCAGCACCGCGGGGCCGATCATCATGTGCCAGGTCAGCGGCGGTATCCAGGACACCTGCCGGGACTGGCCCGAGGTGTACAGCACCAGCGGCAGCGCGCCCGCCGAGGCCGCCGCCGAGGCCACCGCCCAGCGCCCCCACACCCGGCGCCCGGCCCCGCTCCACGCCAGCGTCGCCGCGTGCGCGGGCAGGATCAGCAGCGAGAACCAGTTCAGCAGCGCGCAGACCAGCACCGTGCCCGCGTACGCCGCCCAGCGCCCCCACCGGCCGCGCCCGCCGAGCAGGGTCACGAGGAGCAGGGTCGAGACCCCGGCGCCCGCCGCGACCAGCGCGTACGGGCGGCCCTCCTGGAGGTAGAACTGCACGGCCGGCAGCAGGCAGAGAGCCATTCCGGCGCCCAGGCCCGCCCATCTCCCGGCCAGCCGCTCGCCGATGGCCGTCACACAGGCCGCCGCCACCGCCATCGCCAGGACGGAGGGCAGTCGCAGGGTCGTGGTCGTCGGCCCGAACCAGTCGAAGAGGCCGTGCATCAGCAGGTAGTAGAGCCCGTGGACCGCGTCGACGTGGCCCAGCATGAGCCGTATCTCGGCGGCGGAACGCAGGGCCACCTGCCAGGTCGCCGCCTCGTCCCGCCACAGGCTGTCCTGCCGCGAGAGCCCCCAGAGCCCGAGGCCCAGGGTCCAGAGGGCCGGTATGAGCCAGAGCGGGGGGAGGCGGCGAGGCGTGGGTATTCGGGATGACATGAGGTGACCGGGTCCTGGGTGCCGAAGGTGCCGGGGGTGCCGACGGAGCGGACGCGGTCAGAGCCAGCCCTGCTGCCGGGCCGCGCGGACCGCCTCCATGCGGTTGCGGGTGCCCGTCTTGCCGATCGCCGATGAAAGGTAATTGCGGACCGTTGATTCTGACAGATGCAGCTTGGCGGCGATGTCGGCGACCGTCGCCCCGTCCGCCGACGCGACCAGAGCGTCCCGCTCCCGAGCGGTGAGCGGACTCGGCCCCGAGCTGAGCGCGGCGGCGGCCAGCGCCGGATCGACCACCGTCTCCCCGGCGAGCACCCGGCGGATCGCCTCGGCCAGCTCCTCGACCGGTCCGTCCTTCACCAGGAAGCCCGACGCCCCCGCCTCCATCGCCCGGCGCAGATAACCCGGCCGGCCGAAGGTGGTGAGGATCAGCACCCTGCAGTCCGGGACCTCCTCACGCAGATCGGCCGCCGCGTCCAGGCCGCTGCGCCCCGGCAGCTCGATGTCCAGCAGCGCCACGTCCGGCCGGGACGCCAGCGCGGCCGCCACGATCTCGTCGCCCGCGCCGACCTGGGCCACCACCTCGATGTCCGGTTCGAGCCCGAGCAGCAGGGCGAGCGCGCCGCGCATCATCCCCTGGTCCTCGGCGAGCAGAACGCGGACGGACGGGGCCGGGGGGTGCTCCTGAGGCATCTCGTTCACCGGCCCAGGGTAGGCGAGCAGGCCGGGCCGTCCCCCGCTCCGGGCGCCGGCGCCGCGTCGGCGTCGCCACCCTCGTCGCCGCCCGCGTCCACCGGGAGTTCGGCGGTGACCACGAAGCCGCCGTCCGGGCCGGGGCCCGCCACCAGGGAGCCGCCCGCCGCCGCGAGCCGTTCGGTGAGCCCCTTGAGACCGGTGCCGCCGATGCCCGGGGTGGGCGCGGGGCCCTCGGGCCTGCCCCGGCCGTCGTCGGTCACCGTGAGCCGGACCCTTTCGCCCGTGCCGCCGACCTCGAACACGCAGCGCGTCGCCGTGGAGTGCCGCACCACGTTGGTGACGGCCTCCCGCACCACCCAGCCCAGCAGCGCCTCGGTCTGCGGGGCGAGCGGCGGCCCGGAGCGCCGGACGACCGGTTCGATCGCGGCGGCGGTCAGGGCGGACCTGGCCCGGTCCAGCTCGGTCGCGAGGCTCCCCTCGCGGTAACCGGTGACGGCCTCGCGGATCTCGGTGAGCGCCTGGCGCCCGACCGACTCGATGTCGGCGACCTGGGACAGTGCCGCGTCCATGTCGCGCGGGGCGAGCCGGCGCGCGGCCTCCGACTTCACCACGATGACCGAGAGCGTGTGGCCCAGCAGGTCGTGGAGATCGCGCGAGAAGCGCAGCCGCTCCCTTTCGACGGCGGCGCGGGCCAGCTCCTGCCGGGTGGCGCGCAGCTCCGTCACGGTCTCGGCCAGCCGGAGGATGGCCGACGTCACGGCCCCGGAGATGAACGTCCCGTACCCCAGCGTCCACGGCGGCGACGCGCTGTCGTCGCGCCAGACCGCGACCGCGCACGCGGCGACCGCGAGTCCGAGCAGCCCGACCGCCAGCAGCCGATGGCGCAGGACCGTGCCGGCGGCCAGCGAGAGCAGCGGGAAGAACAGCAGCCAGCTGCCCCCGTAACCGATGGCCAGGGCGAAGGTGACGGCGGCCAGCGCGCCCAGCAGGACGTACGTCACGGGGCTCTCGCGCTTCTCCTTGGTGAAGCCCCGGAACACCACCGAGATGTAGAGCGAGTTGAAGGCCAGCAGGCCGGCGCCGGCGATCCACGGGGTGGGGGTCTCGCCCTGGAAGAGGTTGGAGAAGGCGCCGAGGCCCATCAGCAGCCACGGCAGCAGGGCGTACGGCGACGGCGGTCCCGGCCTGCGGCCCTCCTTCCGCATCCGGCGGCGCTCCCTGAACGACGGTCGTGCGGTCCCCGGCATGTGCGCTCCCGTCACTCGGTCCTGGCGGACCGACGGTACGAGATCACCGCGTACGCGCCGAACAGCAGGAGCCATGCGGCGAGCACGCCCAGGGTCGAGGCACCCGGCGCGTGTCCGTCGGTCGTCGCCCAGCCGAGGTCCGCGAACCGGTTGGCCGGGGTGAACCGGCCGACCGAACGCAGCCACTCGGGCAGCATCTCCAGCGGGAACCACAGCCCGCCGAGGACGCCGAAGCCCATCAGGCAGGCGACGTTGACGACGCCGGTGCCCTGCGGGGTCAGCCGGTAGCCGTTGCCCAGGCCGAGCAGGGTGAAGGGCAGCGCGCCGGCCCACAGCAGCACCACCAGCACCGCCCACTGCCAGGCCGCCATCCGCACCCCGTTGATCAGGGCGCCGGCCAGCAGCACGGTCAGGATCACCGGCAGCACGGTCACCGAGCCGCTGACCGCCCGGCCCGCCACCGCGTGCGAGGGGGAGAGCGGGGTGACCCTCAACTGCTGGAGCCAGCCGAGGGACTTGTCGGACGCGACGCCCGTGCCGATGGACATCGCGGAGCCGAGCGCGCCGTACGCGGCCATGCCGACCATGGACGCGGTCTTCCAGCCGTCGGCGCCGTCGTCACCGATGTTGGTGAAGATCAGGTACATCATCACCGGCATGCCCGTGCCGAAGATCAGGAATCCGGCGTCCCGCAGGGTCCGGCGCATTTCGAGCAGGATGTAACGGAACATCAGACGGTCTCCTTCTCGGTCCGGGCCGAGCTCCTCGCGTGTGCGGTGTCCCCGGGCGTCGTGGTGTCGCCCGGCGCGACGGTGCCGCCGGGCGCGGGCTCCCCGGGTGCGGTGAGCGCCAGGAAGGCTGTCTCCAGCGTGGCCCGGGAGACCTGGAGGCCACGGACCAGGCCCAGCCGGGCCAGCTCCACGACCGTCGCGTCCGAGTCGTCGGTGCGCAGCAGGGCGCGGTCGCCGGTCACCTCGACGGCGACGACACCGGGGAGCCGGTCCAGACCCTCGGTGGAGCGGCCCGCGAGGTCGAAGGCGACCTGGCTGTGTC
The DNA here is from genome assembly GCF_052542855.1 of Streptomyces sp. SAS_281. Taxonomy (NCBI): domain Bacteria; kingdom Bacillati; phylum Actinomycetota; class Actinomycetes; order Kitasatosporales; family Streptomycetaceae; genus Streptomyces; species Streptomyces sp. SAS_281. Next base: position 5,341 of record NZ_JBMNDO010000013.1, on the reverse strand, counting down.
CGGCCGCGTCCTTGATGGCCTCGCCGCTGCCGTCCGCGACGGTCCGGCCCCGGTCGATGACGACGATCCGGTCCGCGTTCTCGTCGGCCTCCTCCAGATAGTGCGTGGAGAAGAGCACGGTGTTGCCGCGCCGGGCGTAGGCCCGCATCGAGTCCCAGAACGCGCGCCGCCCCGCCACGTCCAGGGCGGCGGTCGGCTCGTCCAGCACGATCAGCTCGGGGTTGCCGGCCAGCGCGACGGCGAACCGCACCCGCTGGGTCTGGCCGCCCGAGAGCTTGTCGATGCGCCGGTCCGCGTACTCCGTCACGCCGGCCAGGGCCAGCGCCTCGGCGACCGGCAGCGGACGCGGATAGGTCGAGGCGACGAAGGCGACCAGCTCGCGCACGGTCACCCTGGGTATCGGCCGGCCCTCCTGGAGCATGGCGCCGACCAGACCCGCCCGCACCGCCTGCCCGGGGGAGCGGCCCAGGACCCGCACAGCCCCTTCGTCCGGCTCGTCGAGCCCGAGCAGCAGCGAGATGGTGGTGGACTTCCCCGCCCCGTTGCGGCCGAGCAGGGCCACGGTCTCGCCCCGCCCGATCCGCACGTCGATGCCGTCGACGGCCCGTACGCTCCGCCCGGCCCGTCCGAACGTCTTCACCACCCCGGTGAAGACCACCGCGGCCTCGTCGTCCCTTGTCTGTGTCATGTCTACGACGTTACGCAGCGTGAGCAGGCGGCGGCAGATGTATATGTACGCGGTCCGCCATGACATTTGTCATCGCGGACGCGGAGGCTCCGCGTCCGGCGCGTACAGCACGGCGCCCCCGCCGCCCGGGACGGTCTCCCGGGCGGCGGGGGCGCCGCATTCCCCTCCTCGGTCGGCGGCGGTCAGGCCGCCGCCGCGCCGCTCTCCTCGGCGGGGCGGCGATGGCGGCCGGCCGGCGTCGCAGCCGTGTCGTCCGTCGCCACACCCCCTCGGTGCTTTCCGGAGCCGCCGGCGTCGCCCCGCTGCGCGTCCGCCCCCGGCGGGAACGTCTGGGTCGTGTCGGTGCGGGCTTCAGACATGTGGGAAGTCACCCCGTTGTGATCGCTTACGTGTGTGCCAACCGGAGCGTCACGCCGCCGCCCGTCCGGGAAAGGCCACGGTCGGTGACCGAGACGCACGGTGCGTGAGCCCGGCCCAAGCTTAGCCAGGGGCCGTACGCCCCATGAGTGGCGCCTGCCCCAGTGGAACCGGTGTACACACTGGAGGATTCACCGATGGCGCGGAAGGTTGCTTACCACTTACGTCGCATGCCGGCTCCGTCTCCTCCGGCATCTCCAGCAGGGCCACCGCGCACGCCGTGTCCCCGTCCGCGTACGGGAGTCCGAGCACCCCGTCACGCGACCAGACCCCGCTGCCCGCCAGCCAGCCCGCGGGTGCCGCGAGCTGGTGCAGCCGACGGCCCGAGGGGCGCCACAGCCCGATCCAGCTGCCCGCCGCCCCGTCGATCCTGAGGGCCACCGCACAGCTCTCCGGCATCAGCATCTGCCCCGGCTGCACGGCGAACGGCACCACCGCGCAGCCCGGCAGCCGCAGGCACTCGGGGAACCGCACCGGCAGGCAGCTGCCGAGCACCCCCCAGCCGAGCCGGTCCCGGCCGGGCGCGTCCGAGCGGATCAGCAGCAGCCCGCTGTCGGGGTCCGCGAGCAGCAGCCGGTCGTCGCTGTCCGGCGCGATCTGGAGCAGCGGGGTCATCTCGGCGCCCCGCCCCAGGTCCACCGCGACCGTCTTCACCGGGCCGCCGCCCGCCGGTTCCCGGTCCAGGGCCAGCAGCCGGCCGGCCCGGTCCAGCCAGACGCCGCCGGAGCAACGCCCCGGCAGGTCCGCGATGTGCTCGGGCCCGGCCGCCCCGCCCGCCACGCGCCACAGCTCCGTGGAGTACGCGCCGACCGCCAGGGCGTACGCGCTCGCCCCGTCCGGCGACGGCGGCAGCAGGGTGAGCGCGTCCCGCTCGACGGCGCCGAGCAGCAGCTCGCCGGTGCCGGGGCCGGTCGGGTAGAGGAGCGAGAAGGTGTGCCGCTCGGCGACCCGCCGCCGGATCAGCACCCGCCCGTCGGCGAGTGGCACCACCTGCGCCTCCGCCTCCTCCGGCTGGTCGGTGGGCAGCGGTACGGCGTACGGCTCGGGCCCGTCGAGCGTCCAGCGCTCGGCGTACCAGGCGGTGTCGCCGGCGGGCACCGGGGCGGCGGTGAGCCGGGCGCCGTACGCGCCGTCGGCGGTGAGCGTGAAAGGCGGCAGAACCGTTTCGGCGGGGGTGTCCGCCTCGGGTGTCGCGGGAGCCTCGGGCGCCGGGGTGTCCGCCACCGGGCCAGTCTCCGCCAGGGTCCTCACGGGTCCGCCGGGACCGGGGTCCGGCTCCGGCTCCACGGGTCCGCCGGGACCGGGGTCCGGCTCCGGCTCCGCCGGACCGTCGTCATCCGTCGTGGCCCCCTCCTCGATGGCACAGGCAGTCATCGACTCATCACCTCCGGCAACCGAAGCTAGTTTTCGCACTTCCAGCCGAACAACACGACCTCTCCCACTTCACACATAAGGGTGGTGATGGCCGGATTTCGCTGTACGGCCAGGGGTGCGTGTGCTGTACGGGGCCGAGCCGCCGGCGGCCCGTTCCCGGGGCTTCCCGGGGCGCGGCGGGCAGGTAGCCTTTCCTCCGTGCCCCGTCTGTCTGAAGTCATCTCCGAGCTCGACGCCCTCTGGCCGCCCGAGCGGGCCGAAGGATGGGACGCGGTCGGCACCGTCTGCGGTGATCCGGACGCCGAGGTCCACCGGGTGCTCTTCGCCGTCGACCCCGTCCAGGAGGTCGCCGACGAGGCGAAGAAGCTGGGCGCGCACCTCGTCGTGACCCATCACCCGCTCTACCTGCGCGGTACGACGACGGTCGCGGCGGACACCTTCAAGGGCCGCGTCGTGCACACGCTGATCCGCGACGGCATCGCGCTGCACGTGGCCCACACCAACGCCGACACCGCCGACCCCGGCGTCTCCGACGCCCTGGCCGCCGCGCTCGACCTGCGCGTCGAACGCCCCCTCGTACCGGACCCGACGGACCCGGCGGGCCGCCGGGGGCTCGGCCGGATCTGCGTGCTCGACCACCCCGAGACCCTGGGCGCGTTCGCCGCCCGCGCCGCCGCCCGGCTGCCCGCCACCGCGCAGGGCGTCCGCCTGGCCGGCGACCCGGACGCGCTCGTGCGCACCGTCGCGGTGAGCGGCGGATCGGGCGACGGCCTCTTCGACGCGGTGCGCGCCGCCGGTGCGGACGCCTTCCTCACCGCCGACCTGCGCCACCACCCGGCCTCCGAGGCCACCCAGCACTCGCCGCTCGGCCTGGTCGATGCCGCACACTGGGCCACCGAGTGGCCGTGGTGCGAGCAGGCCGCGGCACAGCTCGAAGCGATTTCCGACCGCCTCGGATGGGACCTGCGGGTCCACGTCTCGAAGCAGGTCACCGACCCCTGGACCGCCCACCACTCTTCTGGAGCCCCCAACTGAACGCCGCGCCCGCCGACCAGATCCGACTTCTCGACGTCCAGGCGCTCGACCAGCGCCTCTCCCAGCTCGCGCACCGCCGCACGTCCCTGCCCGAGCACGCCGAGATCGAGTCGCTGACGGCCGACCTCGCCCAGCTCCGCGACCTGCTCGTCGCCTCGACCACCGAGGAGAGCGACACCGCCCGCGAGCAGACCAAGGCGGAGCAGGACGTCGACCAGGTCCGCCAGCGCGCCGCCCGCGACCAGCAGCGCCTGGACTCCGGTGCGGTCACCTCGCCGAAGGACCTGGAGAGCCTCCAGCGCGAGATCGCCTCGCTCGCCAAGCGCCAGGGCGACCTGGAGGACATCGTCCTGGAGGTCATGGAGCGCCGGGAGTCCGCGCAGGAGCGCGTCGCCGAGCTGACCGACCGGGTCGCCGCCGTGCAGGCCAAGGTGGACGACGCCACCGCCCGCCGCGACGCCGCGACCCAGCAGCTCGACACGGAGGCCGCCTCGGTCACCAAGGAGCGCGAGGTCGTCGCCGGTTCGGTCCCCGCCGACCTGCTGAAGCTGTACGACAAGCTCCGCGCCCAGCAGGGCGGGGTGGGCGCCGCCCGCCTCTACCAGCGCCGCTGCGAGGGCTGCCGCCTGGAGCTCAACATCACCGAGATCAACGATGTGAAGGCCGCGTCCCCCGACACGGTGCTGCGCTGCGAGAACTGCCGCCGCATCCTGGTCCGCACCGCCGACTCGGGCCTGTAGTGAGCCTGCCGCGCCGGTTCGTGGTCGAGGCCGACGGCGGCTCCCGGGGCAACCCGGGCCCCGCCGGCTACGGCGCGGTCGTGATCGACCCGGACACCGGCGAGACGCTGGCCGAGACCGCCGAGTACATCGGCGTCGCGACCAACAACGTCGCCGAGTACAAGGGTCTCGTCGCCGGACTCCGCGCGGTGGGCGCGCTGCTCGCGGACGGCCCGGTGGGCACCGGGGTCCGGGTGAGCGTCCGGATGGACTCCAAGCTGGTCGTGGAGCAGATGTCGGGCCGCTGGAAGATCAAGCACCCGGACATGAAGCCGCTCGCGGCCGAGGCGGCGGCGGTCCTGCCCGGCGCGGACGTCACGTACGAGTGGATCCCGCGCGAGCGGAACCGGCACGCCGACCGGCTGGCCAACGAGGCGATGGACGCGGGCCGGCGCGGTGACCGGTGGGAGCCCTCGGTGTCCACGGCCGCCCTGGACACCCCGCGCTCCCCGGAGGCGGCGGCGGCCCCGCCCCCCTCCGACCCCGTCACCCCCCAGGTGGGCTGGGGTTCGGCGCCCGATCTGGGCGCGCCCGCCACCCTCGTCCTGCTGCGGCACGGCGAGACGGCCCTCACCCCGCAGAAGCGGTTCTCCGGCAGCGGCGGCACCGACCCCGCGCTCTCCCCGGCCGGCCTGGTCCAGGCCGAGCGCGCGGCCGCGGCGTTCGCGGCGCGCTCCACCGTGCAGGAGGTCGTCAGCTCGCCGCTGCGCCGCTGCCGCGAGACGGCCGGGGCGGTCGCGGCCCGGCTGGGCCTGGAGGTCCGGGTCGAGGACGGGCTGCGCGAGACGGACTTCGGGGCCTGGGAAGGGCTCACGTTCGGCGAGGTCGGGGAACGGTACGGGGCCGACCTGGACGCCTGGCTCGCCTCCCCGGACGCGGCCCCCACGGGCGGCGGCGAGAGCTTCGCGGAGGTCGCCCGCCGCGTGGCGGCCACCCGGGACCGCCTCGTCACGCGCTACGCGGGCCGCACGGTCCTCGTCGTCACGCACGTCACGCCGATCAAGACCCTGGTCCGGCTCGCCCTGGGAGCGCCCCCGGAGGCGCTGTT
>NZ_JBMNDO010000139.1:0-19864 GCF_052542855.1 Streptomyces sp. SAS_281 | reverse complement strand
CTTCCAACTGCTCGACCGGCGCTACGACTTCCACCAGGGGGCGGACCGGTTGGTCCGCCCCCTCGCCGCTCCCTGCCGGGGGCCGTCAGCGGGCCGCCGCGACGCTGTCGAGGTCCTGCTCGTCCGTGCGGTTGACGTCCGGCAGCTCCCGATCGAGCCGGCGCAACGGGCCGGACCGGGTGAGCAGCGCGACCGCCACCGCGGTGCCCACGGCGAGCGCGGTCAGGGAGAGCGCGTACCCGCGGCCCGGACCGTCGCCGACCAGCAGCGCGACCGCGCCCGAGCGCACCCGGTCGCGGCCGGCCAGCGGAACGGCGACCCACTCGCAGAGGACGCCGGCCGACAGATTGCCGACCAGCTGGGGCGTCATCGAGACGGCGTTGCGCAGCGCGGTGGTCCGACCGAGCATCCGCGGCTCCACCTTGACCTGCCACACGGTCTGCGCGGTCCCCACGATGAAGGTGGCGCAGCCCATGAACAGGAAGACCGCCACCGAGAGCAGCGTCAGGGAAGGCCGTAGCGAGGCCAGTAGCAGGGCGACGGAGAACAGGGACATGGCGGCCAGCAGCCCGGTGATCCGATACCGCGGCGGCGGCCAGTTCCAGATGCTGAACGCCCCGCTGACCAGCACCATCCCGAGGGCCCCGACGGACATCACCATCCCGAGGGCGTCCGCTCCGTCGAACGCCAGCACCAGCGGCGGCAGGACCAGTTCGCCGAAGCCGACGCCGAAGCTCATCAGGCCGAGCAGCGCCGTCAGCGACAGCAGCCCGGGCCGCTCGGCCAGGTAGTCCCAGCCGGCGCGGGCGTCCGCGAGCAGCGAGGGCCGGGCCCCGCCGTCAGCGGTCCCCAGGGCCGGGAGCCGTGGGATGCGGACCAGCGCGAGGGTGCCGAGCGCGAGGAGAAAGGACAAGCAGTTGAGCGCCACGATTCCCTCGATGTCGACCACCGCCAGGAGCGCACCGGCGAGCACCGGCCCGAACACGGCGCTCACCCCGGTGGCGAGCATGCGCATCCCGGTGGCCCGGGGGATCTGGTCCGGCGGGACGAGCAGCGGCAGGGCCGCCTCGAAAGCCGGCAGGTCCAGGGCCCGGAGCGTGGCGGTGACGAGGACGATGAAGTACACCTGCCAGACCGCGAAGGTGTCCGTCCAGAGGAGGACCGTCATGAGCAGCGCGACCAGCATCGAGCCGGTGGTGCTGACCAGCATGGCCCGCTTGGCGCCCCAACGGTCCACCAGGGGACCGGCCAGCGGAGCGACCAGCAGGAAGGGCACGAAAGGCAGCGCGTACAGGACGGCCAGCGATGTGACCGAGCCGGACTGCAGGAAGCAGTACACGCCGAGGGCGAAGCTGCTGACCGACGAGGTCGCCAGCGCGGCGAACTGGCCGGTCCACAGCAGTATGTAGGCACGGAAGCCGGAGGGTTGCGGTGTCATCGCGTCCGGCTCACCGGACGTCCGGCAGGCCGAGCGCCCCGTGGAGGATCCGTACGAGCTCCTCGGGCCGCTGCTGGTGGAAGTAGTGCCCGGCGGACTCCACGGTGGCCAGCTCGACGGCAGAGCCGAAACGGGCCCACTCGGTGTGCCGTTGTCGGTAGTGCGGGGTGCCGGGGTCCTCGGTGCCCGCGATGAAGGTGATCGGCGCCGTCAGCGGCGGAGTGCCGCCGTTCTTCGGCCACTCGCGGGAGAAGTACTCGCGGCCGACCGCGATGTCGTGGTGCGCCGCGCGGGTGACGAAGGCCAGTTCCTCGTCGGTCAGCTCGCTGTCGAAGCCGGCCGCCTCCCGCAGCTCGCGGAGCTCCTGGGCGACGGCGTCGGTGCTCTCCAGCCGGCGCAGCAGGATGCGGCCGATCCGTCCTCCGTCGTAGAACGGGTAGGAGGCCCCGATGAACAACCGGGTGACGGTCCGTCCGGCGGCCTCCAGCAGCCGGACCAGCTCGACCGCCAGCGGCGAGCCGGCCGAGTGGCCGTACACCGACACCGGGCCATCGGTGGTGGCCAGCACGGCCTCGGCGGCCTGCCGCGCCACCTCCTGGAGGGGCTTCAACTCCCCGCTCCCGCCCGGCTCGTGCCCCGGGATCTCGATGGCGAGTAGCTCGACACCGGGCGGCAGGGCACGGGCCAGCGGCTGGTAGCTGAGCGCGCTGCCGCCGCCGTAAGGCACACAGACCAGGGTGTGCAGGGCGGTGCCTCCCGAGGTGAGCCGGCGGATCGGGCCGGTCGGCTGGTCACCCGACTCCAGCGCGCCGGCCAGGGCGCGGACACTCGGGTGAGTCGCCAGCAGGCCCAGGCTCGCGCCCGGGATTCGGTTGACGGCGCGCACCGCGTCGAAGGAGTTGCCGCCCAGGTCGAAGAAGCTGGCCAGAACGTCGATGCCGGTGATGCCGAGGATCTCCCCGAAGACCGCTGCGATCGTGCCCTCGAGCGCGCCGGAGGGAGTGGCGGGCCCCGGCTCCGGCGGGTCACCGGCTTCCGTCGCTGTCCCGGGTGCGGCCGGCGCCGCGGCGGCGAGCCGGGGGCCGGCTGCCGCCACCACCGGGGCCACGTCCTCGGCTGCCGTCACGGCCTCGAACACGCGGTGCAGCGACGCCAGTACGTCGTCGGTGAAGTCGGGGGCGAACCGCTCGCGGTGGGTCAGCAGCTCCAGCTTGTTGACCGGATCGGGTGCGACGGTCAGGGTCAGCGGGATGTCGATCTTGTCGAACAGCTCGTGGGTGCGGAACGAGAGCTCCTGACCCGATGCCGAGTCGACTGCGAGCGAGTAGTTCTCCAGCACCAGCAGGCTGTCGAACAGCACGCGGCCGGTGGTGCCGCTCCACTTCCGGATGTCGCCCAGGGGTGTGTACTCGTACCGGCGTATCTGCGCGTAGTGGCCCTGGAGTTCCTGAAGCCAGGCGCCGAGCGGACCCTCCGCGGGCACACTGACCGAGAGCGGCAGGGTGTTGGCGAACGAGCCCACGATCCGGTCGACCTGGGGCAGCTCGGCAGGCCGGCCGGAGCTGACGCAGCCGAAGGTGAGGTCGTTCAGGCCGGTGAGCCGTTGCAGCACCACGGACCAGCATGCCTGCACCACGGTGGCCAGCGTCACCCGGTGGCGGGCCGCGGTGTCCCGCAGCTTCCGCGAGAGCTCCGGATCCAGCGGCACGGTGCGCCGGTCCACCTCCCCGGTGCCCCGCTCGGGGTCGGCCGGAGCGAGGTTGAGCAGCGGGCTGGGGCGGACCCCCTCCAGGGTCCGCGTCCAGAAGTCACGGGCCTCATCGAGGTCCTGCTGCTGGAGCCAGGCGATGTAGCTGCGGTACGGAGGAGCCGGCGGCGGTGGGGGCGTGCCCATGGCCAGAGCACGGTAGTGCGCCATCATCTCGTTCATGAAGACGGGCACCGACCAGCCGTCCAGCAGGAGGTGGTGATACGTCCAGATCAGGCTGTGCCGCTGCGGACCGCGCCGGATCATGTGCAGCCGTTGCAGCGGGGCTACGGCCGGGGTGAAACCGACGGCCCGGTCCTCGGTCCGGAGCTGCTCCAGCTCCTTCTCCTGCCGTTCCTCGTCCCGGTCCGTCCAGTCGTGCCGGTACACCGGAAGCTCCACCTCGGTGTGCACCACCTGCAGCGGCTTCTCGATCCCGCCGTCCCAGTGGAAGGAGGTGCGGAGCGCGGGGTGCGCCGCGACCATCCGCTGCCAGGCGAGCAGCAGCACGTCGAGGTCGAAGGGCCCGTCGACGGTATAGGTGTGCTGACTGAGGTACATGTCGGCAGCGCCGTCGTGCAGGCTGTGAAGGAGCATTCCCTGTTGCAGTGGGGAAAGCTCGTAGACATCGTCGATATTCTTGGTACCCACCCATGCTCCCTGCGGAAATCATTCGAGTGCCGTTCCTAGCGAACTTACGAGGGCGGTCGGAAATCGGCGCGTCACCGAAACCGGGGGCGCTGCGAGGGAAGCGCCGGACTTCCGTTCGGAAGATTTCAAGTGTGTAGTTGAGCAGTTGAATTCAACGCATAGTCAGGAGGAATCATGACGACCCTCGCCCCGCCCTCCACCGGGCAGTCCCGGGCGGAACAGGCCGAGCTGGACGCGTGGGTGGAGGCCGCCATCGACGCCGCCGGGCTCCGGCGCGCCGACCACCGCTTCTTCGACGCCGCCCGGCGGGCCGTCGAAGTGCCGCACGAGGGCGCGCTTGCTGTGGCTCACCGTTGGCGCGCCATGACCAAGAGCTTCATGTTCACCACGCTCGCCGGGCTCGGCGTGCTGGCGGCGCGGCTCAACCGGGAGGCCGAGCCGTCGCGCACCCTCCTCTCCGCGTTCCAGACCGTCTACCAGGTGATCGGTGACGATCTCGCCAACGCCGCACCCGAGTTCAGCGCCGTCGCGCCCGAGGGACCGGCCGGGGTGCACTACGTCTGGTGGGACGACACCGTGCTCGCTCCCGTGGCCGCGCTGGTGCCGGGCGATGTCCGGGAGAGGGCGGCCGAGCTGCCGGCCGAGGTCACCGGGCTGCTGGACAACATGGATCGCCTCGCTGCCGAACCGCTCGGCGCTGCCGTTCAGTTGCGGGTGGTGGAGACCATCGCGCTGGACATCGCGGTCGCCTTCCGCCGGATGTACGGCAAGGTCGAGTCCGACGGGGTCGCCATCTTCCGTGCCGACGGTGCTCTGGACTGGGTCGACTCGCACATCCGGGCCGAGACCGTGCACGCGGCCCAGGTCAGCGCGGACGACACCGGCATGACCAGCCTGGTCGCCTCGCCTGCGGAGGCCGAGGAGTTCAAGCGGCTGACCGAGGAGTACGCCGCGAACTGGTCCCGTGCTCTGGGATCCTTCGCCGACTGCCTGCCGGCTGTCGCCTGAGGGCTGTCCCGCGATTCCAGGCGGGCGCACGACGACAGCCACGGCACCTCGCCGCGTTGTCGAAACACCCGGATACATCCGGTATGCGGGCGCCTCTCCGCCTTGCGATGCACCGCATCCGACGCCGCGCGCTGATCCACCAGGAATTGCGGGACAGCCCTTAGCCACCCGATCCGCTTCACGAGGGAGACCAGATGACCGACTTCCCGGCCGGTAAACCGGCAGGCCGTGAGAGGACTCGCCGACTGGGCATGGTACGGCTCGACGCCGACCGGCTGGCCGCGGACCTGGCGGTGATGGATCGCCTGCCCTACGCCTCCTCCTACAGCGACTTCGCCTTCGCCCCGCTTCGCAACACCATGCTCTGGAACGCTACCGGGGTGCTGGACGAGGCCCTTCTCGACGACTACCGGGGCGGCGCCCGTCCCACCGAGCACGGCCGGATGCTGCCCTACGTCAACGAACTGATCACCAGCCTGTTCCGGGTCGAACACCTCAAGTTCGCCCGGCTGCTGGTACTGCCGCCGGGCTGTGTCATGGTGCCGCACCGGGACTACCTGGAACTTGAGCGGGACATGATTCGCATCCATGTGCCGCTGCGCACCTCGGAGCGGTGCTTCAGCTCGCAGGGCGACACCGTCTTCCATATGCGCGCGGGGGAGATGTGGTTCCTGGACGCCACGCGTACGCACACCGCGGCTTCCTTCTGGGACGTCGACCGAATCCACCTGACCTGCGACTTCATCGCGGACAGCATCGAGGACACCCTGCTCGCTCCGCCCGAGCGGCAGCCGGGGGTCCCCGCGGGGAACGTTGCCGAGCGCCGGCCGCTGAGTCCGTCCGAGCGCTCCGCGCTGCGCGGCCTCGCCGAGCTCATCGATCTCGACAACTACCGCGATGTGCTGGCCATCCTGACCAAGCGCCACTTCGAGGCCGGGATCCAGGCGGACGAGGTGTTCGGCTGGCTGAAGGACATCGCCGCTTCCTCGGGCCGGCCGGAGGTGCTGGAGCGGGTCACCCGCGATGAGGAGTACTACCTGGTCCGCCGCTGACCGGGCCGGGGAAACGCGGGGCCCGGCCTCCCTCGCCCCGCGCCCCGACGATTTCCCGTACCGATGCCCCGGTGACGAGGCACTGGTACGGGAATTTCTGGGTACCTGATTCCGGCGACGAGGTCCCCGCTTTGGGTGACATTCGACCGGACTGTCCCGGGTCTTAGTCTGTCGGCTATGTCACTTCCTTCGACGCGGATTTCCGCCGACATCGATGAGTTCACAGGACGGGATTCCGCCGGCGTTTCCGTCAGGGTGGAGGAAGCCGGTTACCGGGACGCCGTTCTTGGAATATGGCAGGACGTCCTCGGCCGCACCGGAATCGGTCTCGACGACGACTTCCTCACCTTGGGAGACCACTCCCTCGCGCCCGCCGTGGTGGCACTGATCCGGAAACGCCTTGGCGTCGAGGTCTCGGTGATGGACTTTTTCGAGTCCCGCACCGTCACCGGCCTGGCCGCCAGGGTGGCGGCCAGGGACGCCGCCGCCAGGGCCGCTGCCGCGCCCCGAACCATCACTCCGCGTCCGGCGGATGCCGAACCCCCGCTCTCCTACGACCAGCAGCGCCTCTGGATGGAGCACCAACTGCTCCCGGGCGTGGTCTACAACGTCCACATGCGTCGCAGGCTGCTGGGCCCGCTGGACGTGCCGGTGCTGCGGCGGAGCATACGGGCGATCGTGGACCGCCACGAGTCGTTGCGCACCAGCTTCCCCGTCGTCGAGGGCACGCCGGTCGGGTCGGTGGCGCCGCCCGGCGATACCGCAGTGGTCCGGGTCGAGGACCTCTCCGGCGACCCGGACGACGGCCCCGCCCGGGCGCTGGAGGTGCTGGACGAGGAGTCCACCACCCCGTTCGACCTGGAGCGGGGCCCGCTGCTGCGCTGTCTGCTGGTCCGGCTGAGCGACACCGAACACCTCCTCGGTGTGACGGTGCACCACATCGTCTCCGACACCTGGTCGCTGGCGCTGTTCGTCCGCGAACTGTCGGCCCTCTACGAGGCCGGCGGGGACCCGGTCGCGGCCGACCTGCCACCGCTGGACGTTCAGTACGGCGACTACGCGCTGTGGCAGCGCGAGCGGCTGTCCGGAGACGTGCTGGAGCAGCAGCTCCGTTACTGGCGCGACCACCTGGAAGGTGCGCCACCGGTGCTGGCCCTGCCCACCGCGCAGCGGCGGACCACCACCCAGCACGCCGAGGCCGACCGGATGGAGTCGGTGCTCACCGTGGCCGAGACGGCGGAGCTGCACGCGCTCTGCCGTGCCCACGGGGTGACCCCGTTCATGGCCCTGCTGGCCGCGCTGGCCACGGTGTTCAGCCGCTGGAGCGGGCAGCAGGACGTGGTGATCGGAGTGCCGCTGGCGGGGCGCACCACCAGCGGTACGGACCACATGATCGGCTTCTTCGTCAACGTGCTGCCGTTCCGCATCGACCTGACCGGGAACCCTGGCTTCGGTGAACTGCTCGGCCGCGTCCGTCAGGTCGCGCTGGCCGGGTACGACCATGCCGACGCACCGCTGGACGCACTGGTCGAGGACCTCCAGGTGGCCCGCGACCCGCGCCGTACCCCCCTGTTCGAGGTCGTGCTCAATGTGGTGGGCAGCCCCGAGGCCGAGGAGGCCATGGGACTCACCGTGGAGCCGATGGAGGCCCCGGCGCTGTTCAGCAGGTTCGACCTGACCGTCACCGCGCAGGAGTCCGGCGGCCGGCTCCGGTTGCAGCTCGACTTCGCCTCGGACCGCTCCGATGCCGACATGGTGCGGACCCTGGTCGGGCACGTGCACCAGCTGCTCGCCGGAGCCGTCGCCGACCCGGCCCTGGGCATTCTCGACCACCCGTTCGAGCCTCCGGCCGAGCCGTCGGCCCCGCCGTTCGTCGCCGGACCGTCTCCGGCCGAGGCAGTGGATCTCCGGGCCGTCCGGCAGGACGGCACCGCGTTGTCCGATGCCGAGGGCGAATGGGGCTACCGCCGGCTCGCTGGGGCGGTCGCCGAGACCGCCGCGCTGCTGAACCGGCACGGCGTCGCCGCCGGCGACCCGGTCGTCGTCGTCCGGCGCCCGACATCGGGCTTCGTAGTGGCCCTGCTCGGCTGCGAGCGGGCCGGTGCGCGCTGCGAGGTGGTGGACGACCCCTCGGCCGTACCGGCGGGGGCCGTCGTGCTGGACGCCGTGGGGGCTGCCGGGACCATTGACCTCTCCGACGTGCTCGGCCGCTCCGCCCCACCGGAATGCGGCGTCCCGTCAGCCGGTGCTCCGGCCGAGGAGGAGTTGACGGCCGGTCCGTTCGGCATCACCGCCGACGACCGGATCGCCGTGCTGTCCAGTGTTCCCGGCCACCTGCCGGCCGCCCTGGGGACCGCCTTCCGGGCCGGAGCCGCTTTCCACCTCCCCAACTGCTCCTTCACCGCGGACGCGACCGCCGTCACCGACTGGCTGGGCTCCCGCGCGATCACCGTGCTGTACGCCACCCCGTCCGTGCTGCGGGCGCTGGCCTGCGCCCCCGGCGAGCCGGTGCTCCCCGACCTGGCCCTGGTGTTCGTCGAGAACACCGGCGACCTGCTCTCACACGACGTGGCGACCCTGCGGCGGCTCGCCCCGGCCGGCCGATTGGTCTCGCTCTACGGCACCGCCCGGGACGGACTGCCCCGGGCGGTCCACGAGACGCGCGACGACTGGGTGCTGCGGACGGCGCCACTGCGCGTGCCGCTCGGCCGGGAGCCGGCCGGCCGGACGGGCGAGGTGCTGCGCCGGGGGGACCGCCCGGCAGCGGTCGGCGAGCTCGGCGAGCTGTGCTTCGCGGGCGAGCGGACTGGAGACCTCGGCCGACGCTGGCCGGACGGCTCTCTGGAGTACGTCTGCCGCGTCGGCGGCCCGGTGGAGTTCGACCCGCAGGAGACCGCGGCCACCCTCTGGGAGCTCCCGGAGGTCCGGGATGTGGCGGTGACCGTCGTGGAGCGGCCGGACGGCTCGCCCGCGCTCGACGCGTACGTCTGCGGCCCCGGCCCGGACGTCGACGTCGCCACGCTGCACAACCAGCTACGGACCAGACTGCCCGGGTACCTGCTGCCCCGGACCATCACAGTGCTGCCGGCCCTGCCGCGCACCCCGTGGGGTGAGTACGACCTGGTGGCACTGGCCTCCGCCGGGCCGGACCGTGTGGCCGACGAGGAGTACGTCGAGCCGCGCACCCCGATGGAGCGCCAACTCGCGGAACTCATCCAGGAGCTGGTCGGCGTCGCCCGGGTAGGGGTGTACGACAGCTTCTTCGAGCTCGGCGGGTTCTCGCTGCTCGCCACCCAGCTCGCCACCCGGATCCGTTCGCTGTTCGGCGTCGACCTGGCACTGCGGGACGTCTTCGAGGCCCCGACCGTGGACGAGCTCGCCCAGCTGATCGTGCTCACCCAGGCCGAGCTCTCCGGCGGGGACGACCTTGCCGCGCTGCTGGACGAGCTGGACCTTGCGGACGAGTCAGGCGGACAGCCGGCCGAGGCCGGGGCCGACCGGTACGAACGGGCCGTGGAGAGGCTGCGGGAGCAGGCGGCGTTCCCACCGGACAAACCGGACGAGGATCCGCGCAGCACCGCCCGCGCGCTCTGGTTCGCGGCCGCAGGCGTCCCCAGGGCGGTCACCGCTGCCCCGGACGCCCCGCTCCCCGTTCTCACACCGGATCAGGAGACAGCCCTCGACGCGCTGCTTGCCCGCCGAGTCGCCGGGGAGCCGCTGGCCTACCTCACCGGCCGCAGCGCCTTCATGGGCCTGGAACTGATCAACGCACCCGGCGCGCTGATCCCGCGCCGGGGTACTGAGCTGCTGGCCGGCGCGGTGGTCGAACTGGCCGCAACGGTTGCCGACCGGGCCGCCGCCGAGGTGCGGGTGCTCGACCTGTGCACGGGCGCGGGCAACCTCGCGGTCTCGCTGGCCGTGCTGGAGCCGCGGGCCCGGGTCTGGGCCTCCGACCTGGAGGCGGAGGCAGTCGCGGTGGCAGCCCGGAACGCCGCGTTCCACGGGGTGGCGGACCGTGTGAGCACCGCCGCCGGCGACTTGTTCGAGGCGCTGCGGGAGCTCCCCGGCCGGCCCGCGGCTTTCGACCTGATCGTGTGCAACCCGCCCTACATGCCGACTGGGACGGCGCAGGCGATGCCCGTCGAGGTGGGCGGGTTCGAACCGGCCGCGGCTTTCGACGGCGGTGACATCGGGCTGACGGTGGTCTACCGCCTGATCGCCGAGGCACCCCGGTACCTCGTGCCCGGGGGCTGGCTCTGCTTCGAGGTGGGCGCGGGCATGGGCCGCGTCGTGGAGAAGCGCCTTGCCGCGCTCGGCAGCTACAGCGACATCCGCCCTGTCGTCGACCAAGAGGGCAATACCCGCGCAATCCTCGCCCGGAGGCAATCATGAACCCCACCGCCCCCCCAGCCGCTGCCGTACCGACGACCGCGCTGCCGCCGTGGACCCGGCCGGACGCCTCTCCCGGCCGGGGGAGGCAGGAGACCGGGCTGCCCGCCGAACTGCGCGGCATGGGCGACGACCTGGTGCGGGCCTCCTGGGTCGCAGTGCTCTCCCGCTGCACCGGCGAGGCCGAGGTCGCCACCGCCGTCACCGCGCCGAGCGGACCCCTTGCCGCGCTCACCGCCCAGGTCGGACCGGTCAGCTGGTCCGAGCTGGCCGACGGGCTCGGGACCCGGCAGCTGCTGGGTGAGCCGCACAGCGTGCTCGACCTTTTCGGCACCGCTGCCCCGGGGGCCCACGAGCTGACCGTGGCGGTGGACCGGATCGAGGGCCGGCTCAGCGCCGACTACGACGCCGCACACGTCTCGCACCAGGCGGCCGAACGCCTGCTCCGGTACCTGGGTCACGCCCTCGCCCTGGCAGCGGCCGAGCCCGGTGCACCGGTGGACCTGGCCGGCGTGCTGGACGGACCGGAGTTGCACCGGCAGCTGACCGAGCTGTGCGGGCCCCGGGTGAACAACGGCCCGGACGGGTTCGTCCAGGCGTTCCGGGCCAGGGCCGCCGCCCACCCGGACCGGCCGGCCGTCCACCACCACGACACCGTGGTCGGCTACGCCGAGCTCGACGCGGCCTCGGACCGCATCGCCCGCCACCTGAGGGAGTTCGGGCTCGGCGCCGGGGAGCCGGTCGCAGTGGTCTGCGACCGGCACACCGACTGGGTGGCCGCGCTGATCGGTGTACTCAAGGCGGGCGGCGTGTACCTGCCGGTCCGGCCCGACTTCCCGGCCGCCCGGGTGCTGGACCAGCTGACCAGGGCGGCGTGCACAGTCGCGTTGGCTGACTCGGCCGGCGCGGAACTGATGGCCGAGGTGGCCCGAGACGCGCGGTGGCGCGGCGGCGCGCACCGGATCGAGACCCTGCTGGCGACCCCGGCGCCGGACGTGGAGCTGCCCGCCCCGGAGCTGGAGCGGCCCGCGTACGTCTATTTCACCTCCGGCTCGACCGGGAGGCCGAAGGGTGCCGTGTGCGCCCACGACGGGATGATCAACCACCTCTGGGCCAAAGTCGACGACCACGGCCTGGGGCCCGGGGATGTCGTCACCCAGACCGCCTCGCAGTGCTTCGACATCTCCCTGTGGCAGATCTGCGCACCGCTGCTGGTCGGCGGCTCGACCGTGATCGTCGACGTGGACGATCAACTCGACGTGGCCGCGTTCGCCGCCCTGCTCGCCCACCACGGGGTGACCACCATTCAGATCGTCCCCTCCTATCTGGAGGTGCTGCTCGCGCACCTGGAGGCCGGGGCGGTCCGGCTGCCCAGGCTCGCCTCGGTGTCGGTGACCGGGGAGGCGCTCAAGACCGACCTGGTCCGCCGCTGGTTCGCCGCCGTGCCAGGCGTCCGCCTGGTCAATGCCTACGGGGCCACAGAGGTCTCCGACGACACCATGCACACAGTGCTGGACGGACCGCCGGAGCGACGGCTGGCCGTGGTGGACGTCGGCCGCCCGCTGCGGAACATGCGCGTCTATGTGGTGGACGACCAGCTGCGACTGATGCCGGAGGGGGCGCGGGGCGAGATCGTGTTCGCCGGTGTCTGCGTCGGCGGCGGCTACCTCAACGATCCGGAGCGCACCGCCACGGCCTTCCACCAGGACCCGTACGTCCCGGGAGAGCGGCTGTACCGCTCAGGGGACCTGGGCCGCTGGCTTCCGGAGGGCCGGCTGGAGTTCCTCGGACGCCGGGACGAGCAGATCAAGCTGCGCGGCCTCCGGGTGGAGATCGGCGAGATCCAGACCGCCCTGGCCGAGGTGCCCGGGGTGACCGCCGCAGCGGTGGTCACGGTCGGCGAGGGCAACGGGGCCCGGCTGGTCGGTTTCTACGTCTCCGACCTGGAGCTGTCCTCGGTCGATCTGCACGACCTGCTGTCCGCCCGACTGCCCTCCTACATGGTGCCGGGGCACCACTTCCGGCTCCCCGAAATGCCGCTGAACGAGAACGGCAAGACGGACAAGCGGCGGCTCAAGGAGCTCGCGGTGGAGATGTCGAGCGGCTTGAACGCCTTCGAACCCCCGGCCGGAGACACCGAGCGCCGCCTAGCGGTGTTCTGGTCCGAGGTGCTGGGAACGGTCGAGGGCCGGGTCGGCCGGCATGACGACTTCTTCGACCTCGGTGGCACCTCGCTGTCCGCCATCCACCTGCTGATGCGGCTGGAGCACCGGCTCTCGCTCACCGACCTCCTCAGCCACCCGGTGCTGCGCGAGCAGGCCCGGCTGCTGGACGAGGCGGCGGGTGCCGGGAGCGGCCGGTTGGTGCACGAACTGAGCCCGGCCGGTCCGTCCCGGCCGGTGCTGCTCTGCCTGCCCGACGCGGGCGGCAACGCCATCAACTTCCAGCGGCTCGCCGACCGGGCGGGCGACCGCATGCAGGTCCTCGCGGTCGAACTGCCCGGCCACGACCTGGCCCGTCCCGACGAGCAGCCGGCCGGGCTGGCCGAGCTGTCCGGCCGGCTCGCCGCCGAACTCGCGGACCGGGGCGGCCTCCACCTCTGGGGCCAGGGCGCCGGAGCGGCGGCGGCGCTGGCCACCGCTCGCGCACTGGAGGCCGAGGGCGGCAAGGTGGCCGGTGTGCTGGCCGCGTGGGACGACACCATGTCCGAGGAGGCCGCCGAGCTGGATGCGACGGCGCTCGACGACGGCGCGATAGCCGGTCTGCTGAGCCGTCGTGAGGCGTACGTCGAGGTGGACGGCGCCACGCCCGGCCGGCTCGCGTTCGTGGCGAAGGCGTACCGGCACGACTGGAACGAGGCGCTGCGCGTGCTGGCCGGGTTCGGAGCGGACGGGCCCGGGCTGGACTGCCCCGTCACCGAGCTCACCGTGGGCGGTGCCGCGGCTCGCCTGCCGGAGGGAGCGCCCGGGATCACCCGGTTGCCGCTCACTCAGGCGGCGGGCGACCTGGCCCGGACCCTGCCCGAGACGGTGATCGGCCTGGTGACGGGGGAGGCACGGCCGTGACCGCGCTTGCCGCACCGTTCGGTTCCGCTCCCGCGACCGCAGCCGGACGGGCAGCGATGGGTACGGCCAACGGCACGTTCGGCGAACTCCTGCAGGGCGCCCTGCCGGGCCCGGGAGAGGCCGAGGGGGAGGGCCGATTCCTGGTCACCCTGCCGGTGGCCCGCTGGTCGACCGCGCGGTTTCGGCTGCGCGAGCCCGGCAGCGGCCTCCGGGTCGAACCGGCCGGCAAGTCCAAGGCCCGGGCACTGGCCGCGTCGCTGCTCCAAGAGCTCGGCTACCCGCCGGCCGGCGAGCTGTCCCTGACCAGCAGCATTCCGGAGGGCAAGGGCCTGGCGAGCTCCTCGGCGGATCTGGTGGCCACGGCGCGCGCCGTGCTGGCGGTCACCGGTGGCCGGGTGGAGGGGCGGCGGCTCGGCGAGCTGCTCACCTCGATCGAGCCGACCGACGGCGTGATGTATCCGGACGTGGTCGCCTTCGACCACCGCCGGGGGGTGCTGCTGCGGGCCCTCGGCCGGCTGCCGGCCCTGCAGGTCGTAGCGGTGGACCAAGGCGGACACGTGGACACACTGGCGTTCAACCGCGTCGCACCCGGCTTCACCGAGGACGAACGGCGGCACTACGCGCGGTTGTTGGAGGAACTGAGCCACGCCGTCGCGGAGGGGGACCTGGCCGGAGTCGGGAAGGTCAGCACCGAGAGTGCGGCCCTCAACCAGTCGCGGATTCCGAACCGCAACTTCGCGGACCTGCTGGACATATGCCGGGAGGTCTCAGGCGTGGGCCTGGTGGCCTGCCACAGCGGCACCATGGTCGGCATCCTGCTGGATCCGCGGCGTGAGGGCTACCGCGCGCAGCAGTCCATGGCGGTCCGGCTGGCCGGGGAGCTTCCCGGCCGGACCCACCTGTTCCGGACGCTCGGCGACTGACCGTCGGTGACGGCGGAGGGGCGGTCCAGGGGTGAAGATCCCCGGACCGCCCCTCCGCCGTCTACCGGGCCGCGGATCAGACGGCGGCGCCCACCAGCGCGCCGGACGGCTCGGTCGGAGACTGGGCACTGAGACCCGTGAGCAGGGCGGTGAAGTCCCGGGCCATCCGAACGGCGGTCGCCTCGTCGAAGAGCTGGGTGGCGTACCGGAGCCGGCCGTCTATGCCTCCGTCAGTGCGGTCGGTCAGCTCCAGCCATAGGTCGTGCCCGGTGCCTGCCGGGTCCGGCAGCGGAAACCCCGGTTGCTCGGCGGGCACCCCGTGTGTCGTGAGCACCGCGTCGAACAGCGGGCTGCGGCCCGGGGCCGGCGGGGTGTCCACCACGTCGAGAACTCCGGCGACGACCTCCTCCAGTGGCATCAGGGAGTTCCGGTGCGAGGCGAGGGCCGCATCGCGGACCCGGACCAGCAGCTCACGGAACGAGGGCGCGCCGTCCAGGCTGGCCCGGATCACCGCCGTTTCCTCGAACACGCCTACCACATCCGCGAGTTCGGGATGTTTGCGGGTAGAGACCGGTACGCCGACGGCCATGTCCGTACCGTCGGCGTACCGGCCCAGCACCGAGAAGTAGGCGGTCAGCAGGCCGGCCTCGACGGGGGCGTTGTGCTCCAGTGCCACCAGCCGCAGCGCCTCGGCCGCCTCTGCGGGCACCTCGAAACGGACCGTCCCGGCCACTCCGTCCCGGCTGAAGGGCCTGGGCCGGTCGGTGCGAAGCCCGGCGAGGTTCAGTCCTGTCAGCGTCGAGCGCCAGAAGTCGAGCTGCCGATGGCCGGCCGGTCCGGCCACCAACTCCCGCTGCCAGTGTGCGTAGTCGGGGTAGCGCAGCTCGGGCCCGGCCACGGCGCGGCCCCGGTAGACGCCCCGGATCTGCTTGGCGATCAAGGCGCAGGAGCGGTCGTCGACCGCGATCCGGTGCAGCACCATCAGGAGCACGCCCGACTGCCCGGTCTGCTCCCGGAGCAGCCGCAGCCGTACCGGCGGCTCGGCGGACAGGTCGAACGGCCGGGCCAGTTCGGCGGCGAGTACCGCCTGCGGGTCGCCGTCCTCGGCGGTCAGCCGGACCGGAACCGGCCGTTCGACCACCGGGACGGGCTGGCCGGAGCTGTCGTAGTCGTACCGGGTGCGCAGCACCTCGTGCCGGGCCAGCAAGCCGTTCACCGCCGCCTCCACGGCCGGCACGTCCAAGGCGCCCGGCAGCCGGACCACCAGCGGCCTGTTGCCCGAGGTGTCGTCGGGCAGCCGCTGCTGGTGCAGCCAGGACCGCCACTGCGCCCAGGACAGCCTGGGCGCGGTGCCTGCCGGAAGGGCCGTCGGCACAGGCTCGTCGGCCTCCTCCCCGGTCAGCATCAGCGCCAGGCCGTAGGCGGTTCGCGCCTCGAACAGCGCGTTGATCGGGACCTCGCGGTTGAGCTCCGCGTTCAGCCGCAGAATCGCCTGGACGGCCCGCAGCGAGTCGCCGCCGAGCACAAAGAAGTCGTCGTCCGGTCCGACCTCCGGCCGGTCCAGCGCCTCGGCCAGCACGTGGGCCACCCGCTCCTCGATCCCGGCCGTCCGGTCGGCCCCGACGGCCGCCGGCTCGACGGTGTCCAGACCCTGCGGGAGCGGAGCCGCGCCGGGTTCGGGCAACGCGGCCCGGTCCAGCTTCCCGTTGGGGGTGCGCGGGAAGTCGTCGAGCACCACGAACTGGGCCGGGACCATGTACGCGGGTAGCGAGCGCATCGCGTGCAGCCGCAACAGGTGCGGATCCGGCCGGTGAGCCGCGTCGGCCGCCCGCAGGTAGGCGACCAGGCGCGGGGCGCCGTCGTCGGCACCGGTGACGCGGACGGCTGTCTCGGCGACGCCGGCGTGGGCGGCCAGCACATGCTCGATCTCGCCCGGTTCGATCCGGTAGCCGCGGAGCTTGATCTGGTCGTCCGCGCGGCCCAGGATCTCGATCCGGCCGTCCGGGTGCCGGCGCGCGAGGTCACCGGTCCGGTACAGCCGGGCTCCCCGGGCACCGGGAGTGGGGTCCGCGGTGAAGCGTCGCGCGGTCAGACCCGGCCGGCCGTGGTAGCCGGTGGCCAGGCCCGCGCCGCCGATGTACAGCTCGCCCGCCTCCCCGGCCGGCACGGCGGCAAGCCGGTCGTCGAGCACGTGCAGCGAGGTGGCGCGGACGGGGTGGAACGCGGTGCCCGCGCCCCGCTCGTAGCGGGTGAGGGCGGACCAGACAGTGGTCTCGGTGGGGCCGTACAGGTCCCATAGCACCACCTGCTCGCCGAGCAGGCGCTCGGCCAGTTCGGCGGGCAGCCGCTCGCCCCCGCACAGCACCGTGAAACCGGGCGGCGGGGTCCAACCGGTCTCCAGCAGCAGCCGCCAGGCGACCGGGGTCGCCTGCATCACCCGGGCGCCCGAGCGATTGAGCAGTGCCGCCAGCCGGTGCGGGTCGGTGGTCTCCTCGGGCAGGGCCAGTACCACCTTGCCCCCGGTGGTGAGCGGCAGGAACAGTTCGAGCGCGGCGATGTCGAACGAGACCGTGGTCACGGCCGGGAGCACCACGTCCTCGGGCAGTGCCAGGCGCTCGCGCATCGAGGCCATGAAGTTGGCGAGCGCTCGGTGCGGCACGGGAACGCCCTTGGGGCGGCCGGTGGATCCAGACGTGTAGATGACGTAGGCAGGGGATTCCGGGCCCGGATCGGGCAGGTCCGCCGGGCCGTGGTGCGGCGGCACGTCGTCCAGGTGCACTCGCCGCCCGGCCTTCAGCCCCGGAAGGCCGGAGGCGTCGGCCGTCACCAGTACCTGCGCCGCCGAGTCCCGCAGGATGTGCCCCAGCCGCTCCGCCGGGTGCTCCGGATCGAGCGGCACGTAGGCGGCCCCGGCCCACTGCACCCCGAGCAGGGTCGGCACCAGGTCGACCCCGCGGGGCAGTGCCACCGCGACCAGGTCACCCGCCCCCACCCCGACCCCGCGCAGGTGCAGGGCCACTCCCTCCGCCAGGGAGACCAGTTGACCGTACGTCAGGGTTTCTCCGGACGACTCGACGGCCACGGCGTCCGGCGACCGCTGGGCACAGGCCCGTATGAGGCCGGGGACGGTGGCGGCGGGACCGTCGTGGGCGGATGAGAGTTCGGGTATATCGAACGGGTTCATGGCGTCGACTCCTTGACCGGAACATGGCCGGGGCGCCGCCCCAGCCGGTCCCGGAAGAGCGTCACGCCCTCCGACGTAGCTGCTGACCTGCGGCCGAAGGTATCGAGCCAGGCGGTGGCGGGGGTGTCCCAGGAATCGAGGACGGTACGCCGCGGTGCTGGTGGCCGGGCCGGGCCTCCCCGGATCCGGGGACACCCGGCGGCCCGGCGCCGACCGCTACCGTGCAGCCCAGGACCGCCCTGGGCGACGGCGCTGCCGGGGCCTGCAAGGGAAGGTAGCCGTGATGACGACGAGCCCGACACAAGCCCCGCCTTCCGCCGGGCGGGCCGATCCGCTCCCCGGGCTGGACCTGGCCCGGCCGGATCTGCACCACACGCTGGACCTGCAGGGTGTCTTCGCCGACCTGCGGCGTGAGCACCCGGTCAGCTGGCACGGGGCGAAGAGCCGCCCGGGATTCTGGTCGGTCACCCGGTACGCGGACGTCCTGCGGGTGCACCGAGACACCGCGTCCTTCACGGCTACGCACGGCATGACCATCGACTCGGTGGGCGCCGCGCCCGACCCTGCCAGCGGCATGATGGTCGAAGTCACCGACCCCCCTGAGCACCGGCGGCTCCGCCGGGCCATCGGCGGGTTCTTCGGGGACGGGGCGGTCGCCGCGATGGCGCCGGACGTGGAAGCCCTGGTCCGCCGGCTGCTGGGCGAGGTCCGCGACCGCGGCCGTCCGGTCGACTTCGTCGCCGAGGTGGCCGCCAGGCTCCCCGCCCAGGTGGGCGGGCTGCTGCTCGGTCTTCCTCCCGAGGACTGCGACTGGATCTCCGAGCGCACGGCCCTGGTCTTCCTCTCCGGTACCGCCGTCGAGGACGGCCGGGTGGTCGATCTCGACGCGCAGGCCACCCGGGCCAACGAGGAACTGCTCGGCTACTTCTCCAAGCTGGTCCGCTCCGGCCGACGGCAGACGGGCCGCCGGGGCTTGGTCCAGCAGTTGGCGGAGGGCAGCGCCGGCCGCGACGGACTGACCAAGGGCGAGGTGGTCCTCAACGCCCTCAACATGGCCATCGCCGGTACCCAGACCACCCGCAATTCGCTCGGCAACATGCTGATGGCCTTCATCCAGTGCCCGGAGGGCTTTCGGAAAGTGTCCCGCGAACCGGGTGCGGTGGCCACAGCGGTCGAGGAATCGGTGCGCTGGGCCAACCCGGTGCGGCACCTCACCCGCGTGGCCACCCGCGACGTCGAACTCGGCGGAAGGCTCGTCCGGGCGGGCGACCCGCTGGTGCTCTGGCAGATATCGGCCAACCGGGACGAGCAGGTCTTCCCGATGCCGCACGTCTTCGATGTCCACCGCCACCCCAACCCCCACATCGGCTTCGCCACCGGGGTGCACAGCTGCCCCGGTTCCGGGCTGGCCAGACTCCAGATGCGCACGGTCCTGAAAGTGATGACCGAGCTGTTCTCCGGAGTCGAGACGGCGGGTGTGCCGGAGCTGGTGCGGTCCAACTTCCTGCACGGGTACGAACGTCTGCCCGTGCGCTTCATCGCACGAGACGAGGAGGAACGCTGATGGCAGCGCCGGACGTGTCGGACCCGGAATTCCGGGACGCGGTGGCGAAGCTGCGGGCACCGGGCATGGGCACGGAGGTGGTGGCCCCGCTGCTCGCGCAGCTGGTCCGGCTGTACCGCCCGAGGCGGATGCTGGAGATCGGCATGGGTTACACCACGCCTTTCCTGGCAGCCGCGCTGGCCCAGAACGAACGCGAGGCGGCGATCGAGGCCGAGACCCTGGCGGCCAAGACCCGAACCCACCTGGCCGGCGGGGCCGAGCTCGACGACGTGTGGGCGTACACCGAGCCGCCTCTGCTCGCGCCGTCCTTCTACGCGGAGCCCCACCGGCCCCGGTTCGTGGCCGTCGACAACTTGTCCATCGAGGCGTCCTCGGCCGACCGGGTGCTGGACGTGTTGACCCGCCTCGGCCTGGACGACCGGGTGCAGGTGGTAAACGCCGACCTGCACGAATGCGCCGACCTGCTGCCGGACGACCTCTTCCCGATCGACCTCGCGTGGGTCGACGCCTGGGAGTGCCTCTACTTCTTCGAGCACTTCTGGGACCGGATCAATCCCGACGGCGGACTGGTCGTCATGCACTACCTGATGACCTATCCGGAGGGCGAGGCGATCCTCGACTACTTCGCCGAGGTGCAGCGCAGCCGCCCGGGCGAACTCGAGATGGTGAACCTCCTGGAGCCGCACAAGCTCGGTCAGAACAGCATCACCGTCCTGAGACGGACCAGCGCGGTGCGCCCTCGCCCGTACGGCGGGCCCGGCGGCGCGCTGCGCTACACCCCGGGCCTGCGCCGGGAGGCGGAGGCACAGGCCGGGCTGGGAGGCTGACCCCGCCCGACGACGG
>NZ_JBMNDO010000138.1:0-20324 GCF_052542855.1 Streptomyces sp. SAS_281 | reverse complement strand
GGTCCGCACGGGGCCTCGGGGCTCTGGCGGGGCGGCGTAAAGAGCCGGTAAATGCGGGCGTACGCTGCGGACATGAGCGAGCGACACGCCTTGCGAAGGCGTATACGCGTGTGGTTGGTCGTCTTCATCGTCTGTCTGGTTCTGAGCGGGCTGACCGCCTTCCCGCTCGTCCACGAACTGCGCTGGGCCGAGGACCTGCTGACGTCCTCGGCCTCTCCCGTCCCCGAGCACTTTCCCGGCCTGCTGGACTGGATCACCCGCGTCCGCACCGGCCTCGACGAGGCCGACGCCCGGTATCCCTTCGTGCTGTACGGCACCGACTGGCTGGCCTTCGCCCACCTGGTCATCGCGGTCGCCTTCTACGGGCCCTTCCGCGACCCGGTCCGCAACATCTGGGTGATCGAGTTCGGCATGATCGCCTGCGCCGGGATCATCCCCCTCGCGCTGATCTGCGGCCCCATCCGCGACATCCCGTTCTGGTGGTCCGTCATCGACATGTCGTTCGGCGTCTTCGGGGTGATCCCGCTGCTGATCGTGCACCGCATGACCAAGCGCCTGGAGGTCCTGGAGAGGACCCCGGCGGCGGAGCCGGTGGCCGCCTGAATCAGTCGGCCGAGGGTGCCCCGAAGACCGTGCCGACCACCCCCATGACCAGGGAGTTCTCTCCCTCGGCCTTCGCGTCCGTGGAATTGATGCTGTAGACGAGCGTGCGGGAGAGGTCGCGCGTGGCGCCGATTCCCGAGTTGTAGCCCCAGCGGCCGCCGGTCTTGCCCCAGACCTGGCGGCCGCCCAGCTTCCAGGTGGACAGGCCGGCGCTGAACGAGGGCGCCCTGCCGCTCACGAAGTCGCGCACCGACGGATCCGGCAGCGTGAACATCTCCTCCAGCAGCGGACCGCGTACCACCCGGCCCTGGAACAGCGCGGTCAGGAAGCGCTCCAGATCGGCGGTGGTGGAGATGATGTCCCCGGCCGCCCAGCCGTCGGTCGCGCTCCACACGCTGACGTCCCGCAGACCGGTGGTGCCGTCCTCCAGCCTCATGCGCTGGTACCCGTGGTTGTGCGGTCCGTGGATACGCGGGTCGGAACCGGGGAACGACGTGCCGCGCAGACCCAGCGGGGCCAGGACGCGCCGGGAGACCTCCGCCTCGTAGTCGTGCCCGGTGACCTTCTCGATCAGCAGCCCGGCCACCGTGTAGTTGATGTTGAGGTAGTGCTGCCGCGTCCCCGCCGGGAACTCGGGCTCCTTGGCGGTGGCCGAGGCGACCAGCTCACGGGCATCGAATCGGTGGAACCGGCCGGCGTACCACTCCTCCACCGTGTCGCCCGGATATTCCGCCGACGGCAGCCCGCTGGTGTGGTTCAGCAACTGGCGTACGGTGACGGCCCCGTACGCCGCGGGGATCAGCTCCGGCAGGTACGAGCGGACCGGGCGGTCCAGGCTCAGCTTCCGCTCGGCGGCGAGCTGGAGGACGGCCGCCGCGGTGAACACCTTGGTCACCGAACCCGCCCGGAAGCGCGCGTCCGGGTCCGCCGGGCGCCCCGTCACCAGGTCGTGCACCCCGGCGGAGCCGCGCCACGCACCCCCGGTGCCGCCCAGCCGGATCAGGGCGGCCGTCGCCCCGGCGTCGGGGAGCCCGGCTATGAGGTCGCTCAGCGCTTCGGTGTCCGTGCCGGCCGCCGCCGGTGCGGTGGTGTGCGTCGGGGTGCCCTTCGCGAGGGCCGGGCCTGCGGTGCCCGCCGCGAGGCCGGCGACCAGGGCGGCGGCGAGGACGGTACGGCGGATGCGGGCGTTCATCGTGATGCCTCCGGGCAGCGAGATCGGTGGCGGCGAAGTCCCGTGGACCGCGCCGTTGTTGATCCCATCCTGCTGACCGGGAGGCCCTTCGCGGATCACCGGAGCGGGGGGTTCCCGGCGGGCTCGTTCCTCCCCTGCGCGGGGGAGGCGGACGGCTGCGCTCCCTCCGGCGAGGGAGCGACGAGGCCGGTCTCGTAGGCGCAGATGACGGCCTGGACGCGGTCGCGCAGGCCCAGTTTGGACAGCACGTTGCCCACATGCGTCTTCACCGTGTGGTCGCTGACCACCATCGCCGCCGCGATCTCCGCGTTGGACAGCCCGCGCGCCAGATGCAGCAGCGTCTCGCGTTCCCGGGCCGTGAGCACGCCGAGCCGCCGCTCGTCCGGAACCGCCGCCGCCCGCGCCGGGCGCGTGGTGTACTCGGCGATGAGCAGCCGCGCCACCGAGGGCGCCAGCAGCGAGTCGCCCGCCGCCACCACGCGCACCGCGTGCACGAGGTCGTCCCGGCGGACGTCCTTGAGGAGAAAGCCGCTCGCTCCGGCGTGCAGCGCCTCGTACACGTACGCGTCGGAGTCGAACGTCGTCAGCATGACCGTCCGGCAGGCGGTCCGGGCGCTGATCTCGCGGCAGGCGCCGATGCCGTCCAGGACGGGCATCCGGATGTCCAGCAGCGCCACGTCCGGCTCCAGCCGGCGCACCGCGTCCACCGCCTGCACCCCGTCGCCCGCCTCGGCCACCACCTCGATGTCCGGCTGGGCGTCCAGGATCATCGCGAAACCGCTGCGGACCAGCTCCTGGTCGTCCGCCACCACGACACGGATCGTCAACTGCCCACCTCCGCCGAGGACGTTACCGGCTCCAGCGGCAGCGTCACGTCGACCCGGAACCCCCGCCCGTCCGGGCCCGGACCGCTACGGGCGCTGCCGCCGTGCGCCGCGGCCCGCTCCCGGATGCCGATCAGGCCGTGCCCGGTGCCCGGGTCCGCCCCCGGGCCGCCGCCGTCGTCGGTCACCGAGACGGTCAGGCTGCTCCTCCCGTACGCCAGCAGGACGCCGGCCTCGGAGGCCGCGGCGTGCTTGACCGTGTTGGTCAGGGCCTCCTGCACGATCCGGAACACGGCGCTGTCGGTGTCCCGGGGCAGCGGGCGCTCCGGACCGGTCACCGTGTGGGACACCGCCAGGCCGCTGGAACGTACGCGCTCGACCAGCGCCGGGAGTCCGGCCAGAGCCGGCTGCGGGGAGCGGGGTGCCCCGGGCCCCTGCTCGCTCTCGCGCAGCACGCCGAGCATCCGGCGCAGCTGGACCATCGCGTCCCTGCCGGTCTCCGAGATCGCGTCGAACGCCGCCTCGGCCCGCTCCGGAGCCGTACGGACCGCCACCGGGCCCGCCTCCGCCTGCACGATCATCAGGCTCACCGCGTGCGACAGGATGTCGTGCATCTCCCGGGCGATCCGGGCCCGTTCGCGGGCCGCCGCCTGCTCGGCCTCGATCCGGCGGGTGACCTCCAGCTGCCGCGCCCGGTCCTCGACGGCCCTGGTGTACGCCTGGCGGGTGTCCGTGAACCGGCCGAACCCGTACGCCGCCGTGAACACCATCAGCGAGAAGACCAGCTCCCTGGCCTCGCCCGTGTTGGACGCGACCGAGGGGAAGACGAAGGCCAGGGTGAGTGCCCCGCAGAGCCGGCGCGCCGGTGCCGGGGCGTAGGCCGCGACGCTGTAGAGGGCGACGAGACCCGTGTACGGCAGCGTCTGCCCCGGGCCGTCGACCGCCAGCCCGTACAGGCTCTGCGCCACGACCACCGCCAGCAGCACCCGCACCGGGGCCCGGCGCCGCCACAGCAGCGGAAGCACGGTCAGGGTGGTCAGCAGATACGCGGACACCGTCGCGGGTTCGAGGCGCGGGTCGCGGGGGAGCACCCACGGGACCGACACCGCGGCCTGCACCATCAGCACCACACCGATGTCGGTCACCCGGGGCCCCGGGCCGCCGGCCTCCCGCAGCTTCCGCCAGGCGGTACGGGGCCGTATCACGGTCTTCTCCCGGTGGTGTTCCGGTCGATCAGCTTGCGGAGTACGTCGATCCGGTTGGTGGTGACGGAGTCCACGCCGTCGCCGATCAGCCGGCGCATCGTCCGGCCGGTGTCGGCGGTCCAGGCAGAGACCAGCAGCCCGTCGCGGTGGTTGCGGTCCGTCAGTTCCCTGCTGACCAGCCCGAACCGGTAGTTCAGCCAGCGCGGCCGGACCGCGTCGAGCAGCGTCGCACGAGGCGGAGCGAGCGTGGTCCAGGTCATCGCGATCTCGGCCGACGGATCGGCCGCCCGCACCCGCAGCATCGCCTCGGGCCCGGCGCAGTAGTAGACCCGGTCCCCGGCCCCGCACTCCCGTACCACGCCCACCGTGCGCTTCACCGAGTCCGAGGTGGAGCCCGGCAGATCGATCATCACGCGGTGCGCGCCGGCGGCGAGCAGCGCCTCGCGCAGCGTCGGCACACCGCCCGCCGTCAGCTCGGTCAGCTCCTGGTGGCTGAGCCGGTCCAGCCGCAGTTCACGGCCCCACAGCCGGTCCAGCGTGTCGTCGTGCAGCAGGACCGGCACCCCGTCCCGGGTGATCCGGACGTCGATCTCCACCGCGTCCGCGCCCCGTTCGAGCGCGGAGCGGATCGAGGGCAGGGTGTTCTCGCGGGCGCGGTACGGATCGCCTCGGTGGGCGACGGCGGTGACAGGCGTGGCGATGGGCATGCGGCCATTGTCACCGCCCGGGGATCACCGCCCGGTGTTCCGCAGCCAGTTGGCCGTGTACGTGTCGATCTCGTCGGTCAGCGTGCGCTTGCCGGCCGGGTCCAGGAAGGACGCCTCGACGGCGTTCTTCGCGAGCGCGGCCAGACCGTGTTCGTCCAGGCCGAGGATGCGGGCTGCGACCGCGTACTCGTTGTTGAGGTCGGTGCCGAACATGGGCGGGTCGTCGCTGTTGATCGTGACCAGCACCCCGGCCCGGACCATCTCGCGGACCGGGTGCTGCTCGATGTCCTTCACCGCCCGGGTCGCGATGTTGGACGTGGGACAGACCTCCAGGGCGATGCGCCGCTCGGCGAGGTGGTCGAGGAGCTTCGGGTCGGCGACCGAGCTGGTGCCGTGACCGATGCGCTCGGCGCGCAGCGCGGTCAGCGCGTCCCAGACGGTCTGCGGGCCCGTGGTCTCCCCGGCGTGCGGCACCGAGTGCAGGCCCTCGGCGATCGCGCGGTCGAAGTAGGGCTTGAACTGCGGGCGGTCCACGCCGATCTCCGGCCCGCCGAGACCGAACGAGACCAGCCCCTCGGGCCGCAGGTCCACCGCGAGCCGGGTGGTCTCCTCGGCGGCCTCCAGGCCGGCCTCGCCGGGGATGTCGAAGCACCAGCGCAGTACGACGCCCAGCTCCCGCTCGGCCGCCTTGCGGGCGTCCTCGATCGCCTCCATGAAGCCCTGCTCGGGGATGCCGCGCCGGGTCGAGGAGAACGGGGTGACCGTCAGCTCCGCGTACCGGATGTTCTGCCGGGCCATGTCACGGGCGACCTCGTAGGTCAGCAGCCGGACGTCCTCCGGGGTGCGGATCAGGTCCACGACCGAGAGGTAGACCTCGATGAAGTGGGCGAAGTCGGTGAAGGTGAAGTAGTCGGCCAGCGCCTCGGGGGCGGTGGGGACCTTGGAGTCGGGGTGGTGCGCGGCCAGCTCCGCGACGATGCGGGGGGAGGCCGAACCGACGTGGTGGACATGGAGCTCGGCCTTGGGCAGCCCCGCGATGAAGGGGTGCAGGTCGGTCATCGGGGCCTCCGTGGGCGTGGAGTGTGACGGGCTCCGGCCGTGGGGCGGCCGGGGCGGGGACGGGAGTCATCGTAGGACGGGCCCGTAGCATGACCGCATCACGATGGGGGAGGCCCATGTCAGACCACACAGACCAGCCTGCGGACGGGGCCGCGCCGCTCGACCCCTGGGCACCGCCGGAGCGGCGCACGCCCCGCGCGGTCCCGGAGGTCCCGGGCAGCCCCGAGCCCTCGGACAGTCCGGCGCCGCCGGTCGGCCGGGTGCCCCTGGACAAGAAGCCCGGCCACGGGAACCCCGGCCCCGAGGGCTCCGCCCCCGGCACCTCCGCCCCCGGCGCCTCGCGCACCCCGGCCGACGGCATACCCGGCGACGGCATACCCGGCGCCCCGCCCACGCCCGCCGTGCACGACCAGCTGACGGTCACCTCCATGCCGGGCATCGGAACGGGGCCGGGTCCGGAACCGCTGCCGCATTCGGGATTCGGCACACCGCAGACCGGGCCCGTCGGATGGGGCGCCCCCGGAACGCCCGGGGCCGTGCCCCCGCCGCCCGTCGGACCGAACGGCCCGGGGCAGGCCGGACCGCCGCCCCGGGACGGCTACCCCGGCGCCCAGCCGCAGTACGGCTACCCCGGGCCGCAGGCCCCCGGCTACGGCTACCCCGGCGCGCAGCTCCCGCAGTACGGCCACCCCGCCGGTCAGGCGCCGCAGTACGGCTACCCGGGCCACCCCGGTTACGGGAACCCCTGGGGAGGCCCGGCGCCCGCCAACGGGCTGGGCATCGCGGCCCTGGTGCTCGGCATCATCGCGACGGCCGGGTTCTGCATGTACGGCCTGGGCATCGTCCTCGGCATCCTGGCGCTGATCTTCGGCATCATCGGCCGCGGCCGCGCCCAGCGGGGCGAGGCCGACAACCCGGGCGTGGCACTCGCCGGGATCATCCTCGGCTCCATCGGGATCGTCGTCAGCGCGGCGTTCCTCGGCTTCTTCATCTGGGTCGTGACCAACGACGACTTCGATGACGAGAACAGCGGGTCCGACTACGAGCCCGCGTCCGTCTCCCTCGTCGCCGAAGCGCGCGAGCTTCCGCCGCTGGGCCACTTCTCCGTACGGGTCTGAGCGGACCGGGACGACGACGCGCGGGGCAACGGGGGACACCCCCGCAGCCCCGCGCGCCGGCTCATATGGACTCGGCCGAGCTCCGCAGCTCGTCCCGGGCCGCCATCAGCGCGAACCCCAGCAGATTGAGCCCGCGCCACTCCGCCGGTTCCTGCGCGCGCGGGTCGTCCGCCGCGAGCCCGATGCCCCAGATCCGGTCCATGGGGCTCGCCTCCACCAGCACCCGGTCACCGGTGCGCAGCAGGAACGCGGCCAGCTCGGCGTCCTGGCCGAACTTGTGCACGCTGCCCGCCACCACCAGGCCGTACCGCTCGCGCTTCCAGACGGCGTCGTCGAAGCCCCGGACCAGCCGGCCGATCTTCTTCGCCTCGGCGGGGCTCTTCGCCGCCACCGCCCGCTCCGCCGCCTCCGCGTCGCCGAACAGCCGGGCCTTTCCGGCCATCATCCAGTGCTCCGCCGACGCGTACGTCACGCCGTCGACCGTGAACGGCGACGGCCACCACTGACTCAGGCAGCTCGCGCCGATGCTGCCGTCCGGGCGCGGTCGGTGCCCCCAGAAGTGCAGGTACTTCACCTTCCCGCCGCGGCCGGTCAGCTCGACGAGGTCCCCGACACTGCGCACATCCCCCATGTGTTCCATGCTCCGGAGTCTGCCACCCGCCACTGACAACGGGCCCGCGTGACCCAGATCACTGCCAATGGCCGGCCGAACCCGCGTCATGGATCGGCCCCGGCCCGCTCTCCCCGGTGAACGCGCCCGCCGCCCGGCCGGCGCGACACGGACTTACGGAGGCGGGCCATGAAGGGCTCGGAGGTAGGGGCGGCTGTCGAGTGGCTGGCATCGGCGGCGCCCGATCCGGTCGCCTGCCGGTGGGCCTGGGAGCGCGATCCGCGGGGGATCGCGCTCCTGCCCGCCGGCCGGCGCTGGGACGTGCTCATCCTGCCGGGGGAGCTGGGCTACCCCACGCTCGACGTGCTCACCAGGCTCATCGACCGGCCGGGGCCGGTCCTCGCGGACTTCGGCGAGTCCCGGATGGGGTTCTTCGTGCCTCCGGGCACCGCCGCCCGCTGGGTCGGCACGGGTGTCCGGGGGGCCGGGCGCGGCACCTGGATCGTCGTCCCGCACCCGGGCCGCGCGGCCGGGAAGGTGCGCTGGCTCGTCCCGCCCGACGGCTCGGGCACCCTCACCGACGCCGCCCTCCTGGAGCTCGCGATGCACGAGGCGGCGGCGGGCCCGACAGGAGGCGCGGGGGCCTGAAGCGGCCGGTGTGACGAGCCGGAACCGACTGCGGGGCGGGTTCGCCGCAGGCGCTTCCCGTACGGCAGTCACTGCCAGAGGTCTTGACAACCTGATTGGTCTGGACCATGTTGTGCGCGCCGCACCAATTCCCCTCGTCGTATCAATTCCCCCCTGCACGGAGGCCGTTGTGGAACGCACGGGACCCCCCGCCCGCATGACCAGCCTGGTGGCCGCCCTCTCGGCGGCCCTGCTCGCTGCCGGCGGCCTCGCCGCGTCGGCGCCCACCGCCGCCGCGGCCGACGCCGAACTGGCGAGCAACGGCACCTTCGAGTCCGGACTGTCCGGCTGGAACTGCTCCGGCGGCAGCGGAACGGCAGTCAGCAGCCCCGTACACGGCGGGACATCGGCGCTGAAGGCCACCCCGGCCGGCAGCGACAACGCCAAGTGCTCCCAGTCCCTGAAGGTGAAGCCCGGCTCCACGTACACGCTGAGCGCCTGGGTGCAGGGGAGTTACGTCTACCTCGGCGCCTCGGGCACCGGCACGACGGACGTCTCCACCTGGACGCAGTCCGCTCCGGGCTGGCAGAAGCTGACGACCACCTTCACCACCGGGCCGTCCACCAGCTCCGTCAGCATCTACACGCACGGCTGGTACGGCACCCCGGCCTACTACGCCGACGACATCAGCCTGATCGGCCCCGGCGGCGACCCGGTCGTGCTCCCCGCCGCCCCCACGGCCCTCAAGGCCGGTACGGTCACCGCCTCCTCGGTCGCCCTCTCCTGGACGGGCTCCTCCGGGGCCACCGGCTACAACGTCTACCGGGGCGGCACCAAGGTCCAGAGCGCCACCGGGACCTCGGCGACCGTGACGGGCCTCAGCGCCTCGACCGCGTACAGCTTCCAGGTCAGCGCGGTGAACGAGGCGGGCGAGTCCGCGAAGTCCGCCGCCGTGTCGGCCACCACCGCCCAGGGCGGCGGAGGCGACGGCGGTACCGGTACCCAGCTGCCGGCCCACGCGCTCGTCGGCTATCTGCACTCCAGCTTCGCCAACGGCTCCGGCTACACGCGCATGGCGGACGTGCCGGACTCCTGGGACGTCATCGACCTGGCCTTCGGCGAGCCGACCTCCGTCACCTCGGGCGACATCCGCTTCAAGCTCTGCCCGGTCACCGAGTGCCCCAACGTCGAGTCCGAGGCGGAGTTCAAGGCGGCCATCAAGGCCAAGCAGGCCGCCGGCAAGAAGGTGCTGATCTCCATCGGCGGCCAGAACGGCCAGGTGCAGCTCGCCACCACCGCCGCCCGGGACATGTTCGTCTCCTCGGTGAGCAAGATCATCGACGAGTACGGCCTCGACGGCCTGGACATCGACTTCGAGGGCCACTCCCTCTCGCTGAACACCGGGGACACCGACTTCCGGAACCCCACCACCCCGGTGATCGTCAACCTGATCTCGGCGGTGAAGACCCTCAAGGCCAAGTACGGCGACAAGTTCGTCCTCACCATGGCCCCCGAGACCTTCTTCGTCCAGCTCGGGTACCAGTACTACGGCTCCGGCCCCTGGGGCGGCCAGGACCCGCGCGCCGGTGCCTATCTGCCGGTGATCCACGCGCTGCGCGACGACCTGACCCTGCTGCACGTCCAGGACTACAACTCGGGCTCCATCATGGGTCTGGACAACCAGTACCACTCCATGGGCGGCGCCGACTTCCACATCGCGATGACCGACATGCTCATGGCCGGCTTCCCCGTCGCCGGTGACCAGACGAAGGTCTTCCCCGGACTGCGGCCCGACCAGATCGCGATCGGCCTGCCGGCCTCCACCCAGGCGGGCAACGGACACACCTCGCCCGCCGAGGTCACCAAGGCGCTGAACTGCCTCACCAAGAAGACCGACTGCGGCTCCTACGCCACCCACGGCACCTGGTCGGGCCTGCGCGGCCTGATGACCTGGTCCGTCAACTGGGACCGCTTCAACAACTGGGAGTTCTCGAAAAACTTCGACGCCTACTTCGGCTGACCAGCCCGTACGGCAGCAGGAGTAGCAGCCCGCACATGAACCAGCTGCCCAGCACATCCAGCGGCCAGTGATAGCCGCGGAGCACCAGACCGATGCCCGTCATCGCCGTCAGCAGGACGGCGGTGACGG
The DNA here is from genome assembly GCF_052542855.1 of Streptomyces sp. SAS_281. Taxonomy (NCBI): domain Bacteria; kingdom Bacillati; phylum Actinomycetota; class Actinomycetes; order Kitasatosporales; family Streptomycetaceae; genus Streptomyces; species Streptomyces sp. SAS_281. The sequence continues at coordinate 10,230 of NZ_JBMNDO010000138.1, read as the reverse complement.
GCATCATCCACGCCGGCCGCGCCCGCCCGGCCAGCAGCAGCGCCGAGGCCCCGTACGCCACCGCGGCCGTCGCCGCGTGACCGGACGGGTAGTAGCCGGTGGCGTCCGTCAGCGGCCCGGGCCGGGCGATCCAGTCCTTCAGCGGTACGACGAGCAGGGGCACCGCCGCCATCGCGAGCGCCGCGCCCAGCACCTCCCACCGCCGTCCACGCAGCAGCGACCAGCCGATCGCGCAGGCCAGCACCGGAAGGGCGACCTGCATGTTGCCGAGATCGGCGAAGAACTCGGTGAGCCACCGGGGACCGCGGCCGACGAGGGCCCGTCCGGCGCGCTCGTCGAGGCCGCGCAGCGGGCCGTCGGCGGCGATCTGCCAGGTGGTCAGCGCGAAAAGGGCCGACAGGCCCGACACCAGGGAAAAGAAAAAAGCCGTCCGCCCCGGAACTGGGGGGGTTGTTCCGGAGCGGACGAGTGGACCGGTTTGCCGCGCGCCCCGGGGGGTGTGGGGCGAGCGGCCATCCGATCGGTGAGGAGTTCCGGAGCGTGATGCCCCAGTGGTGTGCGCGAAGGCACGCCCGGGACGGTGCCGAGGAAGCTCCGACCCGGATTCACCCGCAGTCCCCTGCGGGCGGGGTGTTTCTCTCATCTGCGAAAACCGTACGTCAGGCGAAGGGGGACCGATAGCGGGAACGGTATCCCGCCATCGGCCCCCCACCTTTTCTTCACAGGCGCACACGGAACCCCGGGGTTCAGATCCCGGCGAAGGCGCCTTCCAGCACGTCCAGGCCCTCGTTGAGCAGGTCCTCGCCGATCACCAGCGGCGGCAGGAAGCGCAGGACGTTGCCGTACGTGCCGCAGGTCAGGACCAGGACGCCCTCGGCGTGGCACGCCTTCGCGAGCCGGGTGGCGGACTCGGGGTCCGGGTCCTTCGTGCCCGGCTTCACCAGTTCGATGGCGATCATCGCGCCGCGGCCCCGGATGTCACCGATCAGCCCGCCGTTCGGCAGCTTCGCGCGCATCCCTTCGAGGCGGCCCTTCATGACCTCCTCGATCCGCTTCGCCTTCTTGTTCAGGTCCAGCTCGCGCATCGTCTCGATCGCCCCGAGGGCGCCCGCGCAGGCCACCGGGTTGCCGCCGTACGTACCGCCGAGGCCGCCCGCGTGCGCCGCGTCCATGATCTCGGCGCGGCCGGTCACGGCCGACAGCGGGAGGCCGCCCGCGATGCCCTTGGCCGTGGTGATCAGGTCCGGGACGATGCCCTCGTCCTCACAGGCGAACCACTGGCCGGTCCGGCAGAAGCCCGACTGGATCTCGTCGGCCACGAAGACGATGCCGTTGTCCTGCGCGAACCGGGCGATCGCCGGCAGGAAGCCCTTGGCCGGCTCGATGAAACCGCCCTCGCCGAGCACCGGCTCGATGATGATCGCGGCGACGTTCTCCGCGCCGATCTGCTTGGTGATCTGATCGATGGCCTGGGCGGACGCCTCCGCGCCGGCGTTCTCGGCGCCGGTCGGCCAGCGGTAGCCGTACGCCACCGGCACCCGGTACACCTCCGGCGCGAACGGGCCGAAGCCGTGCTTGTACGGCATGTTCTTGGCGGTCAGCGCCATCGTGAGGTTCGTCCGGCCGTGGTAGCCGTGGTCGAACACGACGACCGCGGTGCGCTTGGTGTACGCGCGGGCGATCTTCACCGCGTTCTCGACGGCCTCGGCGCCCGAGTTGAACAGCGCGGACTTCTTCGCGTGGTCGCCCGGGGTCAGCTCCGCGAGCCGCTCGCAGACCTCCACGTACCCCTCGTACGGCGTGACCATGAAACAGGTGTGGGTGAAGTCCGCGAGCTGCGCGGAGGCCCGGCGCACGACGGCCTCGGCGGAGGCGCCGACCGAGGTCACGGCGATACCGGAACCGAAGTCGATCAGACGGTTGCCGTCCACGTCCTCGATGATCCCGCCGCCCGCCCGCGCGGTGAACACCGGCAGGGTGGAGCCGACGCCCGCGGCGACCGCCGCGAGCCGGCGGTCTTGCAGCTCGACCGACTTCGGACCGGGAATGGCGGTGACGAGTCGGCGCTCCTGCGGGATTTCGGTCATGCGGGGCTCCTGGGGGTGTTTCGGACGCTTCTTCGTTGTGCAGGCTAGGCGCGGGACCGTGGGCGGGGCATGCTCCGATCGGTAGTGGTCGCGTACGTGTCGTTGTCCGCGAAGGACAGAAGGCGGCGCGGGGGTGCGGGGCGTGATCCCGGCGGTCACTATCCGGGCGCGTTGCTGAACTCACCGTGTGCGCGCACTAGATTGACCGGTGCAGCGACGGACCTGGCTGGTCAAGGGGGCAACGGTTCATGGAGAACGACGGTACGCACGGCGCGTGGGACACGCGGGGCGCGCAGCCGCCCGACGCGCGGGCCGGAGGCTCCGTACCGCGTCCGGCGGGTCCGCCCCCCGCCGCACCGCCCGCCTACCCGCCCACGGTCCCGCCGCCCGCCCGGCCCCCCGCGCCGGCGCCCGCCGCGCACACCCCGGCACCGGGGACCGCCGCGCCCACCGCCGACTGGTTCAACGCGCCCCGTCCCGAGGCCGGACCCGGCGTCTGGCGGTACGGGTTCGTGCCCCGGCCCGCCGAGCGCCCGCCGCGCCCCTCACTGGTGGGCCCGGCCGCGACGCTCGTCCTGTGGCTCCTGCTCTGGCTGCTGCTCACCGAGCGCAGCGTCCCCTATGTCAGCAAGCCGATCGAGATCATCACCGGCCCCGAGTGGTGGACCTTCGGCGGGCTGAGGGACGACGCCCCCGCCCTCGTCGTCAACTCCACGACCCTCTACTACCAGGTGCTCGTCCTCGGCCTCGGCTTCTGGGCCGCCCGAGTCGGCGGCTGGGCGGGCGTCTTCCGCTACTTCGCCGGCCCGAACCTCGCCCGCGCCCGGCTCGTCCTCACCCTGGGCGGCGCACTGCTCACCCTGTGGCTCGTCTGGACACGCCGGGTCCCCCTCGCCGACCTGGTCTTCCCCGCGGTCCCCACCAGCTGGATGCAGGGCGGCGGCAACAAGTACGCGGCGCTGCTCGTCGTGCTCGTGCTCTACGCCCTGATCGGCACCGCGATCGCCTGGCCGTTCGCCCGGACCGGCCACTGGTCGACGGAGCTCGGCCCCTTCCTCCGCCGCGAACCCACCCCGAAGGAGCCCACCGCCGCCCCCGCCCCGGCGGACGGCCCCCTGCGCGCCCACTGGCCCGAGCTGCGTGCCGCCGGCTCCGCCGACGCCGCCGAAGCGCTGACCGCCGCCGTGTACGCGGGCCGGATGAACGACGTGGACTGCGTGCGGGTGGGTCACGCCTGGACCGGGGCGCGCGGCCGCCCCGACCGGCTGGCGTCCTTCACCGAGACCGTGCTCCGCAAGGGCGCCGACGCCTTCCTGCACCCCTCCGGCCGCCGGGACGTGCCCCGGCGCACCGCGACCCACGACCCCCTCACCGGCCAGGTCCGCATCGGGGAGTGCGCCGACGACCCGCGCAACCCCTACCCGCGCCGGGGTGCCGGCATGGCGCTGGAACCCGCGTTGCTCGGCACCTCCCTGCTGGCCGTCGGCCCGCCGGGCTCCGGCAAGACCGAGCGGGTCGTCGGGCCCGTCGTGGAAGCCCTCGCCCTGCGGGCGCTCACCGGCCAGGCGGCCGTGCTCGCCGTCGGCGCGGCGGGCGGTGGGCTCGGCCCGGACGACGCCTACGACGTCGTCATCCGCATCGGCGACCCCGCGTCCCTGCACGACTTCGACCTGTACGGCGGCACCACCGACCCGGACGAGGCCGCGGCGGCCCTCGCCGAGGGGCTGGCCGGGGACATCCCCGCCCTGGAGACCCGGCGCGCCGCGACCGCCCTCGGGCAGCTGCTCGGCCCGTTCCGCACGGTCCACGGCCGCTTCCCGTCCGTACCCGAACTCCGCGAACTCCTCGAAGGCTCCGCCGCCGCGCTCGGCGCCCTGCGCGAGGCCCTGGAGGCCGGGGGGCACCAGGCGATGCTGCGCGAACTGGAGGCCAGGGCCCGCCAGGCGGGCGGCGGCGCCGATCCGGCCGCCGTCCTGGCCGACCGGATCGCCACGCTCGACCGGCCCGCCTTCGCCGGGTTCTTCGCCACCGGCGAGGACGCCCGGCCGTTCTCGCTGCGCTCCCTGGGCCGGCACCCGCTGCGGGTCCGCGTCGACCTGCCGGAGCGGGTCCACGCCGAGGCGTCCCGCGTTCTGGCCCGCCTGGTGCTCGCCCAGTTCAACGCCGTCGCCGCCGCCCGCACCGACCGCTCGCTGTTCGTCTGCCTCGTCCTGGACGACGCCACCCACACCGTCACCGCCGACACCGTCCGGGGCATCCGCCGCCTCCGGTCCGTCAACGCCGGGGCGGTCCTCGCCCTGCGCACCCTGGACGACGTGCCGGAGGGGCTGCACACGGCGCTGCTCGGGGCGTTCGGCTGCACCATGGTCTTCCCCGGCCTCACCACCTGGGACGGCAAGCGCTTCGCGGAGGCGTGGGGCAAGGAGTGGGTGGAGGTCCGCGAGGTCGCCCAGCACGGCGTCTTCGCCGACCAGCCGCTCACCCGCGCCCTGCACTCCCTGCGCAAGATGGCCACCGGCAAGGCCGTGACCACGGACGCGGTGACCGTGCGCCAGGTCGAGCGGGAGCGGTGGTCCGCCTCCGCGCTCGCCTACGAACTGCCGCACGGCCACGCGGTGCTCTCCCTGACCACGGTCGGCGGCGAGCACATGCCCCCGCTGCTCGTGCGGCTGGCCGGCTGAGGCGGGAGAGGGGCGGCAGGGACGCGCGGGACACGAGTGGCAGCGGTGACAGGAACTCTGCCACCCTGGCAGAATCGAAGTGAGCCGTTCATACGGGACGGCGAAATCACCCCCTGCCGAAGGCCCTCATCCCCATGCCGCCCACGCTCGCCTCGCTCGTCCAGCACTCGGCGCTCAAACTCACGGTGCGCGCGGGGGCGGACCGCCTCGACACCCCGGTGCGCTGGGCACACGCCAGCGAGCTGACCGACCCCGTCCCCTACATGGAGGGCGGCGAACTGCTGCTGGTCACCGCGACCAACCTGGACGCGGAGAACCCCGAGGCGATGGGGCGTTACGTGCGCCGGCTCGCCGACGCCGGGGTCGCCGGGCTCGGCTTCGCCGTCGGCGTCAACTACGACGAGGTGCCCCGGCCCCTGATCGGCGCCGCCGAGGAAGCCGGGCTCCCGCTGCTCGAAGTGCCCCGCCGCACCCCGTTCATCGCCATCGCCAAGGCCGTCTCCTCGCACATCGCGGCCGACCAGTACCGCGCGGTCACCGCCGGCTTCGAGGCGCAGCGGGAGCTGACGAGTGCGGCGCTCGCCGGCGACGGCCCCGCCGCCCTCCTCACCCGCCTCGCCGCCCACGTCAGCGGCTGGGCCGCCCTCTACGACGCCGCCGGGACCGTGGTGGCCGCCGCGCCCGACTGGGCGGCCCGCCGCGCCGCCCGGCTCACCCCCGAGCTGGAGCGGCTGCGGTCCCGCCCCGCCCCGGCCAGCATGGTCGTGGGCGACACCGACGACCGTGTCGAACTCCAGTCCCTGGGCACCGGCCGCCGGGTCCGCGGCGCCCTCGCCGTCGGCACCGGGGCGGCCCTCGGCACCGCCGAGCGGTACGCCGTGCACTCGGCGGTCGCCCTGCTCACCCTCACCACCGCCCGCTCCCGCGCCCTCCAGGGCGCCGAGCAGCGACTCGGCGCGGCGGTGCTGCGGATGCTGCTCGCCGGCCAGCCCGACCACGCCCGCGCCGTCGCCGGGGACCTCTACGGCGGGCTGCTCGACGCCCCCTTCCGGCTGCTCATCGCCGAGGGCCAGGACCCCTCGGCCACGGCGCTCCTGGCCGACGCGCTGGACACCGCCGCCGACCGGTCCGGCGAGACCCTGCTGATGGTGCCCGAGGGCGAACGCCTCCTGGTGCTGGCCGCCGACGGCGGCGCGGCGGTGACCGCCTGCGCGGCGTACGCCCAGGCGCAGGACGGGCTGACCCCGCGCGAGCCGGCCGCCGCCCAGGAGAACGATGTCGTGGTGGGCATGTCCGCACCGGCGGGCCCGGTAGCCGTGTCCGCCGCGTACAAGCAGGCCGAGCAGGCCCTCTCGGTGGCCCGCCGCCGGGGCCGGGCCCTGGTCGAGCACGCGGAGCTGGCCACCGGGTCCGTGCTGCCGCTGCTCGCCGACGACGCGGTGCGGGCCTTCGCGGACGGCATGCTCCGCGCCCTGTACGAGCACGACGCCAAGGGCCGGGGCGATCTCGTCGCCTCCGTGCGCGCCTGGCTCTCGCACCACGGCCAGTGGGACGCCGCCGCCGCCGACCTGGGGGTCCACCGGCACACCCTGCGGTACCGGATGCGGCGGGTGGAGGAGATCCTCGGGCGCTCGCTGGACGATCCGGACGTCCGCATGGAGCTCTGGCTCGCCCTGAAGGTCACCTCACCGCCTGGCCAATAAGGCGCACCCGGGCCGCTGTCCGCTCCACGCAGGACAAACGCCGGGCGGCCTCCCGGGCCCTACCGTGGGGGCCGACACACCCCACGCCATCGAAGGGCCGGAACTCCATGACCTCCACCCACGCCTTCTGGCTGGCCGGCCGCCAGGCCACCGGCGAGGAAAGCTTCGACGTCACCAACTCCTGGGACGGGCGCCTCGTCGCGACGGTCTCCGTCCCGACCGAGGCCCAGGTCGAGGAGGCCGTCGCCGCCGCGCACGCCGTGCGCGAGGAGTTCGCCGCGACCCCGGCCCACGTCCGCGCCGCCGCACTCGACCACGTGGCCCGCCGGCTGTCCGAGCGCACCGAGGAGATCGCCCAGCTGATCTCCGCCGAGAACGGCAAGCCCATCAAGTGGGCGCGCGGCGAGGTCGGGCGGGCCGTGTCCGTCTTCCGCTTCGCCTCCGAGGAGGCCCGCCGGTTCAACAGCGGCGAGGCCCAGCGTCTGGACACCGACGCCGGTGGCACCGGCCGCCTCGGCCTCACCCGGCGCTTCCCGCGCGGCACGGTCCTCGGCATCGCGCCCTTCAACTTCCCGCTGAACCTCAGCGCCCACAAGGTCGCCCCGGCCATCGCCGTCGGCGTCCCCATCATCCTGAAGCCGGCCCCGGCCACCCCGGTCTCCTCGCTGGTCCTGGGCGAGCTGCTGGCCGAGACGGACCTCCCGGCCGGCTCCTGGTCGGTGCTCACGGTCCCCAACGACCGGATGCCCGCCCTGGTCCAGGACGAGCGGCTGCCCGTGATCTCCTTCACCGGGTCCGCCCCCGTCGGCTACGCGATCATGGACTCGGTGCCCCGTAAGCACTGCACGCTGGAGCTCGGCGGCAACGGCGCCGCCGTCGTCCTCGGCGACTACGCCTCCGACGAGGACCTTGACTGGGCCGCGACCCGCATCGCGACCTTCTCCAACTACCAGGGCGGCCAGTCCTGCATCTCGGTCCAGCGCGTCATCGCCGACGCCGCGGTGTACGACCGGCTGCTGCCCAGGATCGTCGCCGCCGTGGAGGCCCAGGTCACCGGCGACCCGTCCGACCCCACCACCGACGTCGGCCCGCTCGTGGACGAGGCCGCCGCCCGGCGCGTCGAGTCCTGGGTGGACGAGGCCGTGGCGGCGGGCGCCCAGCTCCTCGCGGGCGGCAAGCGGGACGGGTCGACGTACGCGCCGACCGTCCTCGCCGGACTGCCCGGCGGCGTCACCCTCGCCACCGAGGAGGTCTTCGGCCCGGTCCTGTCCGTGCAGAAGGTGACCGGCGAGGCCGAGGCGTTCGCCGCCGTCAACGCCTCGCAGTACGGGCTCCAGGCGGGCGTGTTCACCCACGACATCCAGGCCGCCTTCCGCGCCCACCGCGCGCTGGAGGTCGGCGGCGTGATCATCGGCGACGTCCCCTCGTACCGCGCCGACCAGATGCCGTACGGCGGAGCCAAGCAGTCCGGCGTGGGCCGCGAGGGCGTCCGCTACGCGATGGACGACTACACCTACGAGCGCGTCCTCGTCCTCACGGGCCTCGCGCTCTGACGCCCACGCGGGCGCATGCCGCATCCGGCGGCGGGCAGTGGAGTGGCGGCCGACCCGATCGGCGCCCCGAGGCTGGTCGGGCCGCCGGGGATCGGGTACATACGGACGAGTAGAACCGGACAGGTACGCACGGGCGGACACCCCCGCCCGTGCGCCTGCCGGGTCCACCCACCCGACGACGCGGCGAGGTGAGCCCTCATGTCCGCTCCATCCGCACAACAGCCCACGCCCAAGGTCACCGAACGCGAAGCGCGCCAGGTCGCCGAGGACGCCCGGGAACAGGACTGGCGCAAACCCAGCTTCGCCAAGGAACTCTTCCTCGGCCGCTTCCGCCTGGACCTGATCCACCCGCACCCGCAGCCCGCCGGCGAGGACGTCCGGCGCGGCGAGGAATTCCTCGCCCGGCTCCGTGAGTTCTGCGAGACCCGGGTCGACAGCGCCCTCATCGAACGCGAGGCGAGAATTCCCGACGAGGTCGTCAACGGCCTCAAGGAACTCGGCGCGCTCGGCATGAAGATCGACGTCAAGTACGGCGGCCTCGGCCTCACCCAGGTCTACTACAACCGCGCCCTCGCCCTGGCCGGCTCCGCGAGCCCCGCCATCGGCGCGCTGCTCTCCGCCCACCAGTCGATCGGTGTACCGCAGCCGCTGAAGACCTTCGGCACCCAGGAGCAGAAGGACACCTTCCTGCCCCGGCTGGCCCGTACCGACATCTCCGCGTTCCTCCTCACCGAGCCGGACGTGGGCTCCGACCCGGCACGGCTCGCCACCACCGCCGTCCGGGACGGGGACGACTACGTCCTCGACGGAGTGAAACTGTGGACCACCAACGGGGTCGTCGCGGACCTGCTGGTCGTCATGGCACGCGTACCGAAGTCGGCGGAGGGCAAGGGCGGCATCACCGCGTTCGTGGTCGAGGCGGACGCCCCCGGCATCACCGTGGAGCACCGCAACGCCTTCATGGGCCTGCGCGGCATCGAGAACGGCGTCACCCGCTTCCACCAGGTGCGCGTGCCCGCCGCCCACCGCATCGGACCCGAGGGCGCGGGGCTCAAGATCGCGCTCACCACGCTCAACACCGGGCGGCTCTCGCTGCCCGCGATGTGCGTCGGCTCCGGCAAGTGGTGCCTGAAGATCGCCCGTGAGTGGTCCGCCGTCCGCGAGCAGTGGGGCAGGCCCGTCGCCCGGCACGAGGCCGTCGGCTCCAAGATCGCCTTCATCGCCGCGACCACCTTCGCCCTCGAAGCCGTGGTCGACCTCGCCTCGCAGATGGCCGACGAGGACCGCAACGACATCCGCATCGAGGCGGCGCTCGCCAAGCTCTACGGCTCCGAGATGGGCTGCCTGATCGCCGACGAACTGGTCCAGATCCGCGGCGGACGCGGCTTCGAGACCGCCGCGTCCCTCGCCGCCCGGGGCGAACGGGCCGTGCCCGCCGAGCAGATGCTCCGCGACATGCGGATCAACCGGATCTTCGAGGGCTCCACGGAGATCATGCACCTGCTGATCGCCCGCGAGGCCGTCGACGCCCACCTCAAGGTCGCCGGCGACATCATCGACCCCGACAAGCCGCTCTCCGCGAAGGCGAAGGCCGGTGCCAACGCGGCCGGCTTCTACGCCAAGTGGCTGCCCAAGCTCGTCGCGGGCCCCGGCCAGCTGCCCACCACCTACGCCGAGTTCAACCCGGCCGGCCACCCGGACCTGGCCACGCATCTGCGGTACGTCGAACGCGCCTCGCGCAAGCTGGCCCGCTCCACGTTCTACGCGATGTCCCGCTGGCAGGGCCGGATGGAGACCAAACAGGGCTTCCTCGGCCGGATCGTGGACATCGGCGCCGAACTCTTCGCGATGAGCGCCGCCTGCGTCCGCGCCGAGCACCTGCGCGCCACGGACGAGCACGGCCGCGAGGCGTACCAGCTCGCCGACGCCTTCTGCCGCCAGGCCCGCATCCGCGTCGAGGAGCTGTTCACCCGGCTCTGGTCCAACACCGACGACCTCGACCGGCGCGTCGTGGAGGGCGTCCTGTCGGGCACGTACGGCTGGCTGGAGGAGGGCGTGGTGGACCCGAGCGGCGAGGGCCCCTGGATCGCCGACGCCACCCCCGGCCCCTCCACCGAGGAGAACGTCCACCGGCCGATCCGCTGAGCCACCGGGCCGCTACCGGGGGGGGGGGGGGGGGGGGGGGGGGGGGGGGGGGGGGGGGGGG
>NZ_JBMNDO010000137.1:0-20580 GCF_052542855.1 Streptomyces sp. SAS_281 | reverse complement strand
GCGCGGGGAGGGGGGGGGGCCTCCAATCCCCCGCCCCTTCATCGCGTACGACGGATCACGGCTTGGGCAGCGCACACCCCGCACGGTTCAGGTCGAAGACGTTGCCGGTGCCGATGCACGCGGCGATGCCGTAGGTCTCCTGGGCGTAGTTGATGCCCTGGCGGACCGTCACCTGCCCGTTCTCGTCGACCTCGCACGGGTTGTTGTCCGTGCAGCGCCCGCCGTCCTCATTACCGGTGTTGTTGACGGCGACGACCTTGCCGGTGGCGTTGTCGATCACGGGCGAGCCGGAGGTGCCGCCGATGGTCTGGCAGGCGGAGGTGTAGCGGACCGAGTCCTTCCAGGTCCAGCTGCCCTCCTTGAGGCGGTAGACGAACCCGTCCACGTTGCAGTTGTACATGCGCTTCCAGTACCCGGACGCGACGGTGATGGCGGTGCCCGCGACGGGATGCGTGGTGCTGAGCTCCAGCGCCTTGATGCCGTAGCGGCTCTCGATCTGCGCGTACGTGGAGGTGAGCTGGTACACCGAGATGTCGGTGTCCGTCATCGTCCCGTACGCGATCTTGCTCGCCCGGACCGTGCCGACACCGCTGCCCGAGGCGTTGAGCAGGGTGAAGCTGCGGCTGGACGAGCGGTTGTACACGACCGCTCCGGGGGCCGGGAAGCCGGTCTCCAGGCAGTGCCCGTTGGACAGTACGAGGGCGGGGTCGCCCGGCTGCGAGGAAGGCGTGCGGACGACGGAGCCGGAGCAGTTGCTGAGCGCCACGGTCCCGGCGAAGGTGACCGCCTTGGCGCGTATCTGCTGGTCGGCCTTGACCGCGGTGTGAGCGGCCGGTGCCGCGTCGTGGCTCGTGGCCGCGGTCGCGGGTGCGATGCCCGCTCCCAGGAGCAGCACGGCGAAGAGCGCACCGACGAGAGGCTTTTTCATGTGGGGGTCCCCTCTTGCGAATGAACAGAGCGCGACTGGCGTCTGCGACCGAAGTTCCTTCGATTTGACATGCGCATGCTGGCGTACGGAGAGGGGGCGCACAAGGGGCGGATTCCGGCCGCGCTTTCAGGTCACCAGACCCTGCCGGTAGGCGTAGACGACCGCCTGGACCCGGTCGCGGAGACCGAGCTTGGCGAGGATGCGCGAGACGAACGTCTTCACGGTCTCCTGGCTGATCACGAGCGCGGCCGCGATCTCGCTGTTGGAGAAGCCGTCCGCGATGAGGCGCAGGACCTCCAGTTCGCGCGGGGTCAGCGGGATGTCGGATGAGGTGTCCCCGGCGGGGCGGATCCGGGCGGCGTAGCGGCCGACCAGCCGGCGCGTCACCTCCGGGTCGATCAGCGCCTGGCCCGTGTGCACGGTCCGGATGCCGTGCAGCAGCTGGGCGGGCGGGGCGTCCTTGAGCAGGAACCCGCTCGCCCCGGCGCGCAGCGCCTCGTACACGTACTCGTCCAGGTTGAAGGTGGTCACCACGAGCACCTTGGCGGGCCGCTCCACGCCCGCCCCGGCCAGCAGCCGGGTCGCCTCGATGCCGTCGAGCTCGGGCATGCGGATGTCCATCACCACGACGTCCGGGCGCAGTCGCCCGGCCATCTCGACGGCGGTCCGCCCGTCCCCGCACTCGCCCACCACTTCCAGGTCCGGCTGGGCGTCGATGATCGTGGCGAGGCCGGTGCGGACGAGTACCTGGTCGTCGCAGACGAGGACGCGGGCCGGTGCGGTCACGACGCGCTCCCCGACGGTATGCGGGCCCGCACGGTGAAGCCGCCGTCCGGACCGGGCTCCGCGCGGAACTCGCCGCCGAGGACGCCGACCCGCTCGCGCAGCCCGGCCAGCCCCCGCCCGCTGCCCGGGGGCACGTCGGCGCGCTTCCCGGTGCCGTCCGTGCCGACCTCCACGGTGATCTCTCTTCCGCCGTGCCGCACGCTCACCGAAGTACGGCTGCCGTGGGCGTACTTGAGGGCGTTCGTCAGCGCCTCCTGGACCACCCGGTAGGCCACCAGCTCGGCGCTCCCGGTGGACTCGGCGGGGACGCCCTCCTCGTTGAACTCCACGCTCTGCCCGGCCCGCCGCGCCTGCTCGACCAGGACCGGGATACGACCGGCGGACGGCGCCCTCTCCCCGGCGCCGTGGCCCGGATCGAGCAGGTCGAGCAGGTGGCGCAGGTCGTTGACGGCCCGCCGCCCGGTGTCGGTGACGCTGCTCAGGGCATGGTCGAGCCGGTCGGGCGCGGCGGTCAGATAGCGGGCCGCCTCGGCCTGGACGATCATCGCCGTCACGTGGTGGGTCACCACGTCGTGCAACTCCCTCGCGATCCGAGCCCGTTCGGCGGTGCGGCTCTCCTCGGCGACACGGAGCCGGCGGTCGGCCTCGGCGGCCCGGCCGGTGCGCAGCCACGCTCCGACGCCCCAGAGGAGGACCAGCACCAGGTAGAACGTCAGGAACTCCTCCACCGGTTCGGTGCCGTACCGGTGCAGGGCGAGCGCCAGCGGCACGTACGCGGCGGTCAGGGCGAGTGCGACGAGGCGCCGGTGGCGGTCCAGGTGCGCCCCCGCGCTCAGGACCGCGAAGGGCAGCGCGGTCCCGGCGACCATGTGGTAGCCGCCGAGCTGGTCGACGGCGAAGCCCAGCGAGACCAGGGCCAGGCAGACCACGGGCCACCGCCGCCGCAGGGCGAGCGACAGACTCTCCAGCACGGCGGCCACCGCGGCCGGCGCGTCGAACGGACGCTCCGCCACGGCGCCCAGCTCCGTCCCGTGCCGGTGGAAGGCCGGGATGAGCGACAGGGCGAGGAGCAGCAGCCCGAACGGCAGGTCCCGCACGGTGGGGTCGAGCCTCCGCCACCGCACCGGCCGGCGGACGGCGGTGCCCAACCGCCGCCACTGGGCCGGTACTTCGCGAAGACTGATCACCGGGGCACTGTAGTGGCGGCCTGGACCGGGGCGGCGCGCCGTCCGCCACGCGGTACCAGGTGGCCGCGCCGGCGGGCCAGCCACAGGAACGCGAGCGTCACGAGAGTCCCGAAGACCACGGAGTACACACTCGCCTCCGGGCCGAAGTCGCCGCCGGTGACCAGCGGGGAGCCGGTGGCCGTCGAGTCCAGGAGTCCCTGGGAGGCGCCGTTGCCCGAGACCTCCGAGCTGAAGATTCCCGCCGCGGCGAAGTTCCAGGCGAAGTGCAGGCCGATGGGCAGCCACAGGCTGCGGGTGGCGGCGTACGCGGCGCCGAGCATGCCGCCCGCCTCGATCGCGATGGCGAGCGCGCCCCACAGGTTCGCGTCCGGGTTGACCAGGTGCATCAGCCCGAACAGCAACCCGGTCGACGTCAGCGCGATCAGCGTGCCGGCGCGCTCCTCGACGAGCCGGAACAGCACGCCCCGGAACACCACTTCCTCCGTGACGGCGGCGGCGGCCATGAAGCCGACGAACCCGACCGCACCCGTGACCGACCCCAGGCCGTTCACCTCGTAGTCCCCGAGGAGGGCGATGTTCGCGATGACCGCCACGAAGAGCACCAGCCCCATGAGCGCACCGCGCCCCAGAGCCGGCGCCGCACCCTCCCGGGCCAGCTCGGTGACCGGGCGGCGCTCGGTGCGCCCCACCACCCACCGGTAGAGCAGGACGGCGAGCACCGCCGTCACGAGCCCGATCAGAAGCGTGAGCCACGGGTTCCCGTCGACCGCGCTGACGCACTGACCGCCGATCGCCCAGACCGCCACAACGGCGAGAAGTTGCCGGACCACTCTCATGAGTCCCCCTCGGAAACGCCCGCGGCGACCTGCCGCGGCTGCCCCTGAACGCTATGAACGTCCGGCGCCGAAAGCGTCACCGCTGGGTGGACACCTGCGCGTAGCTCGCACGGGGGACATCGCGGGCCGGGCCGGGGCGGTCCGCCCCGGCCGCCCGCCCCAGCTCCTCGCGCAGCGCGGCGACCACGGCATCCGCGTCCCGCACCACGATCACGGCCATGTCCTTCTTCCCGTTTCCGATCATGTGCCGAACCTCCCCCGGAGCACCCCGCCGCATACGGCTGTTGAGCTGCTCCAGAGGTACGGGCGGACCCGGACCGGCGGACCGGCACCGCCCCTCCCCCGGACGGAGGCGGCGGACCGGCCCCGCATACCGTCGGGGCATGACTCGCGACGACGCCGCTCACGCACTCGACCTCGACGCCTACCTCGCCCGGATCGGGTACGAGGGAGAGCGCCGCCCCAGCGTGGACGTGCTGCGTTCCGTGCACCGGGCTCACGTGCTGGGCATCCCCTTCGAGAACCTGGACCCGCTCCTCGGCACCGTCCCCTCGCTCGCGCTGTCCGACCTGGAGGCGAAGCTCGTACGGGGCGGGCGCGGCGGCTACTGCTACGAGCAGAACACCCTGTTCACCGCCGCGCTCCGGGCCCTCGGCTTCGGCGTCACCCTCCTCACCGCCCGCGTGGTGCTGGGCGCGGCCCCCGGCGACGTCCGGCCGCGCACCCACATGCTGATGGAGGTCCGGGTGGAGGGCGAGCCCGGCCCGTACCTCGCTGACGTCGGCTTCGGGGGGACCGGCGCGCTGCTGGAGCCGATCGCGCTGGCCCCGGACGCGGAGCTGTACGACACCCCGCGCCACCACCGGCTCGTCCGGCTGCCGCACGAGGGGCCCCTGGACCTGTGGGAGCTGCGGGCCCGGACGCGCGACGGGGAGTGGGCGGGGCAGTACGCGTTCACCCGGGAGCCCTTCGAGGCGCCGGACTACGAGGTCGTCAACTGGCACATCGCGACCAATCCCCGGTCCCCGTTCTCCCGGCTGCTGTATGTGCAGCGCACCACGGGGGACGCCCACCTCGCCCTCTCGGGCCGCACCCTCGTGGTGACGCCGCACGACGGCGGTGCCCGGCGCGAGCGGGAGCTGGCGGACGCCGACGAGGTGACCCGCGTACTGACGGAGGACTTCGCGCTGCGCCTCCCGGAGGGCGCGCGGCTCCCCGCGTGAGCCCGGCGCGGACGCCGCCCGAGGGCGCGCCCGCGGTGCCGCGCGAGCCCCGGGCGCACACCGCTCCGTGGTGCATGTCACCCGTTCCGGTCCGTCACGCCGCCGCGCCACCCCATTCCAAGCCCCGGGCCTCCCGTGACCGGCGTTCCCACGGTTCACGGGAGGCGGGCGCATGGCGATGAAAGCCCGCGCCGGGGCGCGCCCCCGCCCGGGCGGGCCAACCGGCGGGCAAAGCCCGGGCGGCCCGTGAAACACAGTCGTAAGCTCGCTGACATGCAGGTCATCCAGTCCACGAAGCTCGCCAACGTCTGCTACGAGATCCGCGGCCCCGTGCTCGAGGAGGCGATGCGGCTGGAGGCGGCCGGGCATCGCATCCTCAAGCTGAACACCGGCAACCCCGCCGCGTTCGGCTTCGAGTGCCCGCCCGAGATCCTTGAGGACATCCTGCGCAACCTCGCCGGGGCGCACGGCTACGGCGACGCGAAGGGGCTGCTGTCCGCGCGCCGGGCGGTGATGCAGCACTACCAGACCAAGGGCATCGACCTGGACGTCGAGGACGTCTACATCGGCAACGGCGTCTCCGAGCTGATCCAGATGTCGATGCAGGCCCTCCTCGACGACGGCGACGAGGTGCTGGTCCCGGCCCCGGACTACCCGCTGTGGACGGCCTCGGTCTCGCTGGCGGGCGGCACGGCCGTGCACTACCGCTGCGACGAGCAGTCGGACTGGATGCCCGACCTCGCCGACATCGAACGGAAGATCACCGACCGCACCAAGGCGATGGTGATCATCAACCCGAACAACCCGACGGGCGCCGTCTACGACGACGACATGCTGCGCGGACTGACGGAGATCGCCCGCCGGCACAACCTGGTCGTCTGCTCCGACGAGATCTACGACCGCATCCTGTACGACGGTGCCACGCACACCCCGACCGCGACGATCGCCCCGGACCTGATGGTCCTGACCTTCAACGGGCTGTCGAAGAACTACCGGGTCGCCGGGTACCGCTCGGGCTGGATGGCCGTCTGCGGCCCCAAGGCGCACGCCTCCTCGTACATCGAGGGGCTGACGATCCTGGCCAACATGCGGCTGTGCGCCAACATGCCCTCGCAGCACGCGGTCGCCACCGCGCTCGGCGGCCGGCAGTCGATCAACGACCTGGTGCTGCCCGGCGGCCGCATCCTGGAGCAGCGCGATGTGGCGTACGACCTGCTGACGCAGATCCCGGGCGTGACCTGCGTGAAGCCGAAGGGCGCGCTGTACCTCTTCCCCCGGCTCGACCCCAAGGTCTACAAGATCAAGGACGACCGGCAGATGGTCCTGGACCTGCTGCGGGCCGAGAAGATCATGGTGGTGCAGGGCACCGGGTTCAACTGGCCGGATCCCGACCACTTCCGCGTGGTGACGCTGCCCTCGACGGAGGACCTGACGGACGCGATCGGGCGGATCGCGCACTTCCTGGACGGTTACAGCCAGGTGTAGCCGTCCCCCCGCCCGACTTTTCTCGAAGTTGGACAACTTTAGACTGAATCCAAGCTAGGATGGTCCCCACAGCACCACCAGGAGGCCATCCATGTACGAACCGATCCGCACCAAATCGGTCCACACACCGGCCGACCACGCCGGCGACTTCCCGCACCGCACCCGCGAGGAGGAGCTGGACATCCAGCTCGCCGGACACCTGGCCGCCCTGCTCGCGGTCACCGACGAACTGGGTCTCGGCGCGGCGGGCGACCGCATCGCCGGGCAGGTGGCCAGGCTGCGCGGCGCCCCGCCCGTCCGCCACGCCGGACTGAGCGACGCCCCCGCGACCGCCCTCCATCGCCGCGCCCACGCCCTCGCGGGCCGGGCCCTGGTGGTGGCGGCGTCCCGCGCCGACACGGCGGTCGCGATCCTGTCGGCCGAGCGCATGGACGCCCACACCGAGGCGCTCGCCGCCGACGCGCGGACGCCGGTCGGCGCCCACTGACGGCCCCGGTCCACGCGCCGTCGCGGCGCGCGGACCGGGTGCCACCCCCCTTCAGTTGTTACGCGTGCGCCTCAGTGCCGGCCGCGCGGCCTGGACTTCATTCGCAGGGTGGCGAAGCCGGCCAGCAGCAGGAGGACGGCCGCGATGCCCACGCCGGTCGCCGCACTGCCGGTGTCGGCCATGCCCCCGCCACCACCGTGATGGCCCCCGTTCGTCGGGTGCGGCCCCGGGGTCCAGGACGGGCCGGGACCGTGGCTGTGCGTGTGCGTCGGGTGCGGCGACGGGCTCGTGCTGTCCGTCGGCGACGGGCTCGGGGTCGGGCAGTCGTCCGTGGGCGACGGGGTCGGGGTCGGCGTAGGAGTCGGGCTCGGGTTGGTCACCGGGACCTCGGTGGTGCAGGGCAGCTCGGGCGCCCCTTCCGTGGTGCAGCGCGCGCCCGGCGTGTCGGAGGTGACGGAGTTGCGCAGGACCGCGTCGCCCTCGTCCGGGTCGTCCACGGTGACCGTGTAGGTGATCGTCGCGGAGGCGCCGGGGGCCAGCTCGCCGGACCAGTCGAGCGTGTCGCCGGTCACCTGCGCGGTGCCGGTGGTCGCGGTGGGCCCTGCGGTGAGCGAGGCGTCGTCCAGGACACCGGACAGGTCGTCGGTGAGGTGGGCGGGGCTCAGCGTGGTCCCACCGCTGTTGGTGGCGGTCACGGTGTAGGTGACGGTGTCGCCGGGCTCGGCCCCCGTGGGCTCGGCCGTCTTGGAGATGTCCAGCACCTGGTCGATCTGCTCGACGGGGACGGACGCCGAGGACTCGTTGGACGTCACGTCGCCGGCGCCTGCCGTGCCCTGCGCGGTGGCCGTGTTGGTGAAGGTGTCGTTGACGACGTCGGCCTCGGTCAGGACGTGGGTGCCCTCGCAGACCATGGACGAGGTCGCGGACCCCATCGGGCCGAGCGTGGTGGACGGGCAGGTCACGTCGGCGACGGACGGGTCCTCGACATGGACGTCGGTGAGTTCCGACGTTCCGGTGTTGGTGACGAGGAACTGGTAGTGCACGGTGTCGCCGACCTCGAAGGGCTCGGTGGCCGCGTTGTCCGGGGGCGCGACGGTCTTGACCAGGTTCAGCTGGTCGAGTGTGTCGACGGAGCTCGCTTCGAGCGCCCGGACGAGGTGGGTGTCGATGCTGCCGCCGGTCGAACCGGAGAAGCCGAACTTGTACGTGGGCGGGGCGTCGGCCGTCATCCGAGTGGACAGCACGGGCTGGAAGCCGGCGCCGTCGTTGAAGTCGATCTCGACGTCCACCGCGGGCCGGGTCTCCGGGCTGACCGTGATGTGCACGGTGCGCTTGGCGGGAAGCGGGTCGGTGCCCTGTTCGCGCAGGCTGCCGGGCAGCGTGGAGCGGAAGCCGGACGCCTGGGTGTCGTCGGGCTCGATGGTGGAGTCGAGGAAGCAGTAGCCGTCGTCGCCCTGCCCCGGCCCGCGCAGGGTGACGGTGTCGGGCACCGGGAGCGCGCTGGTGACCGGGGACTTCTGGTCGTCGGGGCAGCCGTTGCCGCGCAGCTCGGCGTCGTTGGCGAAGTTGCCGTACGCGTCGAGCCCGACGCCCAGGTAGCCGCCGTCGACCCCGGGGTCCAGGTTTCGCTGGGCGTACCCGAGGGAACCGCCGTTGGCGCCGGCCTTGGTGAGGTCCACCGAGCCGTCGACCAGGAAGAAGCCGATGCCGTCGGCGCCGGCGTCCCCGGGGCCGTACTGGTACTGCTCGAACGTGACGTCGAGCCCGCCGTTGCCGGGCAGCGGGCGGTTGTAGAGCATCCCGCCGACCCGGTAGTAGCCCTGGTCCGTGAGCTGGAGCCACCCCGGGGTCTCGCCCGGGGTGGGCACGGGCGGAGTCATCTGGGTGTCGGGGTCGTCGCACGGCCCGATCTGCGACTGCCCGGCGGGCGGTTCGTCCGACGCGCCGGTCAGACAGGCCGTGTCCAGGGGTACGAAGCCGGGGTCGGCGACCGAGGTGCCGGTGAAGGTCTCGTCCAGCAGCACGGACTCGCCGGCCGCCCGCGCCGACGAGGTGGCGGGGGCGGCATCGGCGACGGGGCCGGCGGACTGGGCGACCCCGGAGGCGGTGGTCAGCAGGAGCCCCAGCGCCGTTCCCGCACAGGCGGTGGCCGCCACGGCCGGAACGTGGAGCAGCCGTTCGTATTTGCGCATGAAAAAACATAAAAAAACAGGACATGACACTTGCTCAGCCCACGCGGGACACGCCGCAGCAGCGGCCCAATGGCGGTGTGGGCCGCCCGGACGCACGGCTCAGGACGCGGACGGGGACGGGCGCACCGTCGAGGCCCCCGCCGTCGACTGGAACGACACCTCGGCCACCTCGCACTCCGGCGGCCCCGGCACCGCGCCGGGCCCGACGACCCGCTCCGACACCGTGGCGCCGGCCGCCGGATCCTTGACGGCCAGGGTGCGCTTCCCGGCGGCCACGCCCTCGCCGCTTCCGGTCGCGCGGCCCCGGAACTCAACGTGCACGGTGTACGTACCGCGCCGGGCCGCCTCACTGGTGATCCGCACCCCGGCCACGGGGCGGCGCGTCTCCCCGTCCGTCCGGCAGGAGGTGACGGTGACGTCCTGGTCCGGGTGGATGTCCTCGTGGACCTCGCCGTACGCCCGGGCGAAGACGATCAGGCCGACGAGCCCGCCCACCACCGCCAGGGCGATCAGCGCGCCCACGGTGATCAGGGCGACCGTCATGCCGCCCGTCCGGCGCCCGGGGAAGAGTGCGGGACCGCCCTCCGACGTCTGCGGGTACGGCGGATACCGCATCCCGAGCGGCCCCCTCCGCCACCGCGCACCGGCGGCGCGACCGGGCCGACCGTACGGCCGCGCACATCACCGCTGCGGCTCCGCAGGGTCACAACCCGACTACGAATAAGGCGGGTTGAACGGGCCAGGGCCCCCGAAGCCGCTTCGGGGGCCGTGGCCGTACGTACGCGGGGCTCAGCCCAGGCGCTCGACCAGCGCGCGGTACTCGTCCCACAGCTCCTTCGGCGTGTGGTCGCCGAAGGTGTTGAGGTGTTCGGGGACCAGCGCCGCCTCCTCGCGCCAGACCTCCTTGTCGACCTTGAGCAGGAAGTCGAGGTCGGCCTCGGAGAGATCCAGGCCCTCGGTGTCGATCGAGCCCTTCGCGGGAAGGATGCCGATCGGCGACTCGACGCCCTCCGCCTTCCCCTCCAGGCGCTCGACGATCCACTTCAGGACGCGGCTGTTCTCGCCGAAGCCGGGCCAGACGAACTTGCCCGCGTCGTTCTTGCGGAACCAGTTCACGTAGTAGATCCTCGGCAGCTTCGACTGGTCCCGCTTGTCGGCGCCGACCTTGAGCCAGTGGCCCATGTAGTCGCCCATGTTGTAGCCGCAGAACGGCAGCATGGCGAACGGGTCGCGGCGCAGCTCACCGACCTTGCCCTCGGCCGCGGCGGTCTTCTCGGAGGCGACGTTGGCACCGAGGAAGACGCCGTGCTGCCAGTTGAAGGACTCGGTGACCAGCGGGACGGCCGAGGCGCGGCGGCCGCCGAAGAGGATGGCCGAGATCGGCACGCCCTTCGGGTCCTCCCACTCGGGCGCGATGATCGGGCACTGCCCGGCCGGCACGGTGAAGCGGGCGTTGGGGTGGGCGGCGGGCGTCCCGGACGCGGGGGTCCAGTCGTTGCCCTTCCAGTCCGTGAGGTGCGCGGGCGGCTCCTCGGTCATCCCCTCCCACCAGACGTCGCCGTCGTCGGTGAGCGCGACGTTGGTGAAGACGGAGTTGCCCCACATCGTCTTCATGGCGTTGGCGTTGGTGTGCTCGCCGGTACCGGGCGCGACGCCGAAGAAGCCCGCCTCCGGGTTGATCGCGTACAGCCTGCCGTCCTCGCCGAACCGCATCCACGCGATGTCGTCGCCGATGGTCTCCACGGTCCAGCCGGAGATCGTGGGCTCCAGCATGGCGAGGTTCGTCTTGCCGCAGGCGCTCGGGAACGCGGCCGCGACGTACTTCGACTCACCGCGCGGCGGCGTGAGCTTCAGGATCAGCATGTGCTCCGCGAGCCAGCCCTCGTCGCGGGCCATGACGGAGGCGATGCGCAGCGCGTAGCACTTCTTGCCGAGCAGTGCGTTGCCGCCGTAGCCGGAGCCGTACGACCAGATCTCGCGGTCCTCGGGGAAGTGCGAGATGTACTTGGTCTCGTTGCAGGGCCAGGGGACGTCCTCCTGGCCCTCCGCCAGCGGCGCGCCCAGCGTGTGGACGGCCTTCACGAAGAAGCCGTCGGAGCCCAGCTCGTCGAGCACCGGCTGCCCCATGCGCGTCATGGTGCGCATGGAGACGGCGACGTACGCGGAGTCGGTGATCTCGACGCCGATCGCGGACAGCGGCGACCCGAGCGGGCCCATGCAGAACGGGACGACGTACATGGTCCGGCCGCGCATCGAGCCGCGGAAGACGCCCTGCTCGCCCGTGAAGATCTCCCGCATCTCGGCGGGGTCCTTCCAGTGGTTCGTCGGACCGGCGTCCTCCTCCTTCGCGGAGCAGATGAACGTACGGGTCTCGACGCGGGCCACGTCGCTGGGGTCGGAGGCCGCGTAGTAGGAGTTCGGGCGCTTGATCCCGTCCAGCTTGGTGAAGGTGCCCTTGGCGACGAGCTCCCCGCACAGGCGCTCGTGCTCGGCCTCGGAACCGTCGCACCAGACCACCCGGTCCGGCTCGGTGAGTGCTGCGATCTCGTCCACCCAGGAGATCAGCTCCTGGTGGTTGGTGGGAACAGTGAGGGGAGCCGCGATGTCGCGCGCCACGATCGCTCCTTGGTGAGGGTGTGTTCGGTTGGTGCTCCTGTGCCCCGTGGGGGCCGCGACCCGGATGCGTGTACCCCTTCGAATTCCCCTTGGCGCTCATCCGGTGCCGACCGCACTCATTTGATCATCCGACCCTCGCGCCCATATGTCCAGAGGGCCGCCCATGTGAGCATCAGCACTCCGTCACCGCCCATATCCGCTCCCTACGGAGGCGTAGGTACGATGCGGGAATGACTGCTGCCGCCGCGCCCGACACCACCGGTCCCCGCCCGGCCACGCTCGCCGACGTTCCGCTGAAGCCACGGATGCGTGGCTGGCTGCATGCCGGAATGTTTCCCGCCGTCGTCATCGCGGGCATCGTGCTCGTCGCCCAGTCGGACAGCACCCGGGGCCGGATCGCCTGTGCGGTCTACGTCCTGACGGCGTGCCTGCTCTTCGGCGTGAGCGCGGTCTACCACCGCGGTACGTGGGGGCCGCGCGGCGAAGCCGTGCTGCGCCGGCTCGACCACGCCAACATCTTCCTGATCATCGCGGGGACCTACACCCCGCTCACCCTGCTCCTGCTCCCCGAGTCCACCGGCACCCCGCTGCTGTGGGCGGTGTGGGCCGCGGCGCTCGCCGGCATAGCCTTCCGGGTCTTCTGGGTCGGCGCCCCGCGCTGGCTGTACACGCCGTGCTACATCGCGATGGGCTGGGCGGCGGTCTTCTTCCTGCCGGACTTCATGCGGACCGGCGGGGTCGCGGTGCTGGTGCTGGTGGTCGTCGGCGGCGTGCTCTACAGCGTGGGCGGCGTCATCTACGGCATCAAGCGGCCGAACCCGTCACCGCGCTGGTTCGGTTTCCACGAGGTCTTCCACTCGCTGACCCTGGCCGCGTTCGCGGTGCACTACGTCGGCATCTCGCTGGTGGCCTACCACCACAGCTGAGGCGGCCCCGGCCCTCGCGGGGGCGCCCCGGGGCGCCCCCGTACCCGCTCAGGCCCCGCCGAGCGCGCGGGCCAGCGCCTCCGCGTCCGTCGTCGGCGCGTCGCAGACGAAGTGCCGGCAGACGTACGCGGTCGGTGCGCCGTCCGCCGTCGGCCGGTCGGCCAGCAGCGGGAACTCCGCCCCGCCGGACTCCCCCGCCGCGACGACCGCGCCGGGCGCCCGCCCGAGCAGGGCCGTACGGTGCAGCTCCCCGCCGACCGGCCCGGCGACGGCCACCTCGCGCGGACCGTCGAGCAGCGCCTCGGCCACCGCGAGCCCCCAGCCGATGAAGCGCGGGGCGCGCGGGCCCAGCGCCTTCACGACCCCCAGCGCCTCCTCGGCCGCGGTGCGGTGCGGCTCGGAGCCGGTGTGCGCGGCGTACGAGAGGAGCGCGCCGGCGGCGGCCGTCCAGCCGGCCGGGGTCGCGCTGTCGGTGGGGTCCTGGGGCCGGCGGATCAGCCGCTCGGCGTCGTCCGCGGTGTCGTACAGCTGGCCGCCCTCGCCCCGGAAGTGCTGGAGCACGATGTCCAGCAGGAATCCGGCGAACTCCAGCCAGGCCCCCTCGCCGGTCACCCCGGCCAGCGCGAGGAACCCCTCCGCGACGTCCCCGTAGTCCTCCAGCACCCCGGCGTGGTCACCGGCGCGCCCGTCCTTCGACGTCCGGACGAGCCGGGCGACGGGCCCCATGTGCACCCGCACCAGCAGGTCGGCCGCCTCGGTGGCCCGCTCGACCAGGTCGGGCCGGTCGAAGAAGGCGCCCGTCTCGGCGAGGGCGGCGATGGCGAGCCCGTTCCAGGCGGCGACGATCTTGTCGTCGCGCCCCGGGCGCGGGCGCTCCTCCCGGGCGGCGAGCAGCCGCTCCCGTACACCGGCGGCGCGGGGGTCGTCGGGGTCGCCGGGCAGCTGGAGCACCGAGGAGCCCTCCTCGAAGGTGCCCTCGTCGGTCACCCCGAAGTGCGCGGCGGCGAACGCGGCGTCCTCCTCGCCCAGCACCTCGCTCAGCTGCTCCGGCGTCCACACGTAGTACGCGCCCTCGACGTGCCTGCCGTGCGCGTCCTCGCTGTCGGCGTCGAGCGCGGAGGCGAACCCGCCCTCGGGCGTCCGCAGCTCGCGCACCATGAAGTCGGCCGTCTCCAGGGCCACCCGCCGGGCGAGTCCGGACCCGGTCGACCGCCACAGGTGGGCGTACACGCGGCAGAGCAGCGCGTTGTCGTAGAGCATCTTCTCGAAATGCGGGACGACCCACTCCCGGTCCACGGCGTACCGGGCGAACCCGCCGCCGAGCTGGTCGTAGATCCCGCCGCGGGCCATCGCCGCGCAGGTGTCGGCGGCCATCTGAAGAGCGCCGTCGGATCCGGTGCGGGCGTGGTGGCGCAGCAGGAACTCCAGCGCCATGGACGGCGGGAACTTGGGCGCCCCGCCGAACCCGCCGCGCTGCTCGTCGTAGTCCCGGGTCAGCCCGAGCAGCGCCTGCGCCGACTCGGCCTCCCCGGGCGGCCCGTCCCCGCCGTGGGCGAGGCTGCGCTCGGCCAGGTCCCGCACGATCCGCCCGGCCACCTCCCCGACCTCGTCGCGCCGGTCGGTCCAGGCGGCGGTGACCCCTTCGAGCACCTGCCGGAAGGAGGGCATCCCGTGGCGCGCCTCGGGCGGGAAGTAGGTCCCGAAGTAGAACGGCTCGGCGTCCGCGGTGAGGAACACGGTCATCGGCCACCCACCCTGCCCGGTGGCCGCCTGCACCGCCTCCATGTACACCGCGTCCACGTCGGGCCGCTCCTCGCGGTCCACCTTGACGGACACGAAGTGCTCGTTCATGTACGCGGCGGTCGCCTCGTCCTCGAACGACTCGTGCGCCATGACGTGGCACCAGTGGCACGAGGAGTACCCGACGCTGAGCAGCACGGGCACGTTCCGCCGCCGGGCCTCCTCGAACGCCTCGGGCGACCAGGGCCACCAGTCGACGGGATTGTCGGCATGCTGAAGCAGATACGGCGAGGTCACACCAGCCAACCGGTTCATGCGGGCCAGCCTCTCACAGCGCCGTGCCCCGGTACGGGCACCGCACGGCGTCGCACGTCCCGTGCGCGCCCCGTGTCCTGCGACGAGATGCACTGCCCCCAACCAGCATGCGGCCCCACGTCGTTCGCGGCCGGCGGGTCGTGCGTCCTCCCTCGCGCGGGCGCGCCGTACGAAGGACACTGGACCCCGCGACCAGCGGAGCCGGAGGGGGACACGGATGCGGATGCGGGACGGCCACCGGGCCGATGCGGAGCGGCTGTTGGTACGGGCCGTGGAGGAAGAGGCACGGCGCAGCGGCGGGCGGACGGATCCGTCCGTCCTGCTGACCCGTGCGAGGGCCGCCCTCGACACCATCGCGGAGGGCGCGGCGGAGGAGTACGCGGCGTATGTGCGGGCGCTCGACGCCTCGGCGGGCGGGCAGCGGTTCAGCCGGGAGAGCATGGCGACGCCGTTACTGGTCACCGGTGTCGCCGCCGCCGCGGCCTTCGGCGCCGACGTGGCGCTCGGCACGGCGTCCGGGCTGGCGCTCGGCGCGGGGGCGGTCGTCGCCGTGGCGGGGGCCACCGCCACGGTCGCCAAGGCCACCGCGTCGAACCGGCCCGCCACCCCGGCGGGCGCCCGGCCGGATCAGCTGCGGCTCCAATGGCTGGCCGCCCTCGACGTACGGGGCATCCGCCCGTTCCTCGACCAGCAGCGGATGCTCGCCGCCGCCACCCGTGCCCCGGCGAAGAAGGCCGCGGCCAAGGCGCGTACCCCGCTGCGCGGCGGGGACCGCAGCGCGGCCGCGCGGATGCGCTCGCTCCTGGAGCAGTCGTTCGGCCATCTCCCGGCGGCCGACGGGCTGTTCGCGGGGCGGCGGGGCGAGCTGGCCCGCATCGGCCAGTGGGTGCACGCCGCCCGCGCGTCGACCGAGACGAAGCCGACCGTCGTCGTGCTGCACGGCCCCCCGGGCGCCGGGCGCACCACGCTCGCCGTGCGGGCCGCGCACGAGCTGAGGGACCAGTTCAAGGGCGCGTGCGTGGTGGACCTGCGCGGCGACGCCGAGGGCGAGGCGCCGCTGCCGACCCGGGACGCGCTGCTGCATCTGCTGAACCGGCTGGGCGCACCCCGCGAGCAACTGCTGTTCCGGGACAGCGCGTCCGCCGAGCAGCAGGTGCGCCGGCTCGGGGAGCTGTACCACCAGCACCTGACGGGCACGGCGGTGACGATCGTCCTGGACGACGCCCGGGACGCCGAGCAGGTCGCCACGCTGATCCCGGAGCGTTCCGACAGCCTGGTCCTGGTCACCGCCCGCGAGCCGCTGGACCTGCCGGACTCCCTGCCCGCCTGGGTGCACCGGCTGGAGGTCGGGGCGCTCGATCCGGGCGGCGCGGAGGAACTGCTGCGCGGGGTGTCGCAGGAGGCCGAGCCGGGTCCGTACGACTATCCGTCGAGCGAGGCGATCACCGACCTGTGCGGCGGGCTGCCGCTGGCCCTGCGCGTCGCCGGGTCCGCTCTCGGGGCGCGCACGGCGGACGTGCTGGCCGCCGACCTCGCCGCGTACGGTCCGGTGCCGCCCGTCGAGCGCGCCCTGTGGCTGCGGTACACCGACCAGTCCGAGCAGGCCAGGCGGCTGCTGCGACGGCTCGCGCTGGCGGGCCGGGCGAGCCTGGGCGCCGCTGCCGCCGCGGCGCTGCTCTCCGCCGACGAGCAGGAGGCCGGCCGGCTGCTGACGGCCCTGTCCGAGGCCGGGCTGCTCGACCACGTGCGCGGCTCCCGCTACCGCCTGCACGACCTGGTGCGCGGCTTCGCCCTGGCCCGGCTGCTGGACGAGGAGGAGCCGGCCGAGCGCGCCGCCGCGCAGGAACGGCTGATCGCGAACTACGCGGAGCTGGCCGGTGCGGTGATCCGGATGGTGGACGGCAAGATGTCGACCCGGGCCGGCCGGTTCGGCTCGCACGGCTTCGGTTCGCTGGACGCGGCCCTGCGCTGGCTGGACGACGAGTCGAGCTTCATCACCTCGGCCCTGCGCCATGCGGAGGGCGTCGACCAGGCGGCGGTGCTCGCGCTGCTCGGCGCGCTGTGCGACTACTGCCTGCTGCGTGGCGACCTCTACCGGCTGGGTGAGATCAGCGAGCTGACCCAGGCGGTCGACCAGGGGCTCCTCGAACGGTCGGTGCGCTGGCGTACGGGCATCGCCGCCCGGCAGCTGGGCGAGCTGGACAAGGCCCGCACCACGCTGTCCTCCGTCGTCGGCCTGTACCGGGAGGCGCAGAACGACGCCGGTACGGCGCTGGCGCTGTGCTCCCTCGGCATCACGCTGCACCACCAGGGCAATCTGACCGAGGCGGCGGCCCGGCTCCGCGAGGCGATGGAGCTTCAGCTCGCCGCCGGGCAGGACGCGGACCGGGCCTGGTCGCTGCACGCGCTGGCCGCCGTCGAACGCGACCGGGGCAACCTGGCCGACGCGGTCGCCCTCCTGGACACCGCGCTCACCCTGCACCGCGAGGGCGAGTCGCTCCACGGCGAGGCGTGGACCCGGTTCCAGCTCGGCCAGGTCCGGCTGCGCCTGGGCGATGCGGAGCGGGCCGAGGCCGCGCTGCGCGCCGCCCTCGATCTGTACGGGCGGACCCGTGACGAGCGCGGGGTGGCGTGGGCGACGACCCAGCTTGCCCGGGCCCGGCTGCTGGCCGGCGACCCGGGTGCGGCCGTCGAGCAGCTGACCGCGGCCCTGGCCCGCCACCGCGACAACGAGGACGCGCGCGGCGAGGCGTGGACCCTGTACCACCTGGGCCAGGCGCTGGAGGAGCACGGCGACACGGTGGAAGCCGTACGGCAGCTGGAGCGGGCCCGGACGATGTTCTCGCGGATGCGCGATGTCTACGGCCTCGCCTGCGCCCGGCACCACTCGGGGCGCGTCACCCGCGACCAGCGGGCCGCACAGACGGGCAACCTGCGCAATTCCGGCTTCGCCCGCCAGCTGCTGGCGGACGCGCGGGCGGACTTCCGGCGCATCGGGGTCGCCCACGGCGAGGCGTGGGCCTGCCTGGACCTCGCGCTGGTCGACGCGGGCAACCAGCGGACTCCCCAGGCCCTCGGGCTGTGCGACGAGGCGGTCGCCCTGTTCGAGTCGTACGGGGACGCGCGCGGCGCGGACTGGGCGCGCTTCCTGCGCTGCACGCTGCTGCCGTACGCCTCGCCGGGCGGCGTCGAGGTGGGCGCGGTGGTCGCCCAGCAGGAGCTGGCCGAGCTCCGCGCGGCCGGCCACCCGGCCAGGGACCCGGAGGTCGACCACTGCGCGGACACCTACCGGGTGGTCCTGGACCGGGGCGCCGGCCTGGAGACGGGCTGGCAGGCGTGGTCCCTGGACCTGGTCCCGTCCCGCCGGACCCGGGAGATCATGGGCGTAGGCGTCTGACCTCGGTCGACGACGGGCGGGGCGCGGCCGGGCGCCCCGCCGTCCTACTTCCGCTTCGCGGACCCGGCCGCCGGCTCGGCCGGCTGCTCCGACGCCGGCTCCGCCGGCGTCTCCTCGAAGTTCACCCGTCCCATGTGCCGGTTCATCGACTTCATGAGGGCCCACACGCCCACGGCGAGCGCCGCGAAGACGATGAAGCCGAGGACCCCGGGGGTCACCTTGTTCTTGTCGAGTTCCTCGGCGAGCGGGACGAGGTTCGTCAGTGCCTGAGTCGCGTACATATCAGGCATTGTCGCGGATGCCCGAGAAGAGGTCGCTCTCGGGGAGGGAGGTATCGACCAGAGACTTCGCCAGCTCGTACTCCTCGGTCGGCCAGACCTCCCGCTGGATGTCCATCGGGACGCGGAACCAGCCGCCGTCCGGGTCGATCTGCGTGGCGTGCGCGATCAGCGCCTTGTCGCGGATCTCGAAGAAGTCCGCGCACGGGATGTGCGTGGTCAGCGTGCGCTCGGGGCGGCCGAACTCCTTCCAGCGCTCCAGCCACTCCCCGTACGGCGACTCCATGCCGCGGGCGAGCAGGGCCTCGTGCAGGGCGACCGTGCGCTGCCGGTTGAAGCCCTGGTTGTAGTAGAGCTTCTGCGGCGTCCAGGCGGGGCCGAACTCCGCCTCGGGGAACTTCTCGGTGTCCGCCGCGCCCTCGAAGGCGATCATCGAGATGGTGTGGGTCATGATGTGGTCGGGGTGCGGGTAGCCCCCGTTCTCGTCGTACGTGGTGATCACCTGCGGCCGGAACGCGCGGATCTTCGCGACGAGGCGGCCGGCCGCGACGGTCTCGTCCTCCAGGGCGAAGCAGCCCTCGGGGAGCGGCGGCAGCGGGTCGCCCTCGGGCAGGCCCGAGTCCACGAAGCCGAGCCACTCCTGCTTGACGCCCAGGATCTCCCGGGCCTCGTCCATCTCCTTGCGGCGCACCTCGTGGATGTTCTCCTCGATGTACGCGTCACCCTGGAGTTTCGGGTTGAGGATGGAGCCGCGCTCGCCTCCCGTGCAGGTCACCACCAGCACGTCCACCCCCTCGGACACATACTTGGCCATGGTGGCCGCGCCCTTGCTCGACTCGTCGTCGGGGTGGGCGTGTACGGCCATCAGTCGAAGCTGCTCAGTCAAGACTCGATCCTCAGTCAGTGGTCGCCATCCATGGTGCCGTCCCGCAGGGACGCCGATCCCGGGGCGGCGGTCGGGTGACGGGTGGGCAACTTCTATAGTGACCGAACCGGGGGGTGGAAAATTCCTCGATCCCCGGCACGGGAGGAACGATCATGACAGCGGTGCGCGAGGCGCTTCCCGAGAACCGCTACGGCCGCTCCGCGGACCAGCGCGCGGACCGCAGGCTCAAGGTCATCGGCTCGGTGCTCGGCGTCGCACTGCTGGGCGTGGTCGGCTGGATCGGCTTCGACT
Source organism: Streptomyces sp. SAS_281 (assembly GCF_052542855.1). Classification (NCBI taxonomy): domain Bacteria; kingdom Bacillati; phylum Actinomycetota; class Actinomycetes; order Kitasatosporales; family Streptomycetaceae; genus Streptomyces; species Streptomyces sp. SAS_281. The sequence continues at coordinate 1,007 of NZ_JBMNDO010000137.1, read as the reverse complement.
ACGTGGGGGGCAAGGGCCTCAGCGCCGAGATGATCAAGTTCAAGGTCACCTCGGACGACCGCGTCGAGGTGCACCTGGAGGTCCGCAAGGGCCGGGACGACCAGGGCTACTGCACCCTCCGCTCGCTGAGCGAGAACGGTACGGAGGTCGCCCGCAAGGACTTCCGTTTCGACGACGACAGCAGCCGGATCGACAAGATCCTGACCCTGCGGACGACCTCCCGGGCGACCGCCGTCGAGCTGCTGGGCTGCACGGAGGACGGCGGGGCGTCGAGTTGACCGCAGCACGCCCGTCGTAACCCCATTTACCCGGCTCTGACCTGCGGTTTCCGCGGTCGGGACTTTTACCTTCTCCCCCTTTTCCCAGTGAATTGTTAGGCTCGTGGTTTCGCCCACCCTGAGCAGCGCATGCTTGCGGGTAGGGCGTTGCTTTGTATTCCCAGTACCGACGAGGAGCACCCTGTGACCCAGACCAGCGAAAACGTCACCTGGCTCACGCAGGAGGCGTACAACCAGCTCAAGGCCGAGCTGGAGTACCTGTCTGGTCCCGCGCGCACGGAGATCGCCGTCAAGATCGCGGCGGCCCGTGAGGAGGGGGACCTGCGCGAGAACGGCGGGTACCACGCGGCCAAGGAGGAGCAGGGCAAGATGGAGCTCCGGGTGCGCCAGCTGACCCAGCTCCTCGAGCACGCGAAGGTGGGCGAGGCGCCCGCCGACGACGGCGTGGTCGAGCCCGGCATGGTCGTGACGATCGCCTTCGACGGCGACGAGAACGACACCATGACCTTCCTCCTGGCCTCCCGTGAGTACGCGAGCGCGGACATCGAGACGTACTCGCCGCAGTCGCCGCTCGGCGTGGGCGTGAACGGCAAGAAGACCGGCGACGACGCCGACTACGAGCTGCCGAACGGCCGGACGGCCACGGTGAAGATCCTCTCGGCGAAGCCGTACACCGGCTGACCCGTCGAGCACGGCGAGGAGCCCCGGCCGCATCGCGCGGCCGGGGCT
>NZ_JBMNDO010000136.1:0-20587 GCF_052542855.1 Streptomyces sp. SAS_281 | reverse complement strand
CCCCCCCCCCCCCCCCCCCCCCCCCCCCCCCCCCCCCCCCCCCCCCCCCCCCCCCCCCCCCCCCCCCCCCCCCCCCCCCCCCCCCCCCCCCCCCCCCCAGGCCCGGGTGGCCGGGCGGTGTGCTGCCAGGTGATCGGACGGAATGTCAGACCTCCTCGCCGCCACCGCTCTCCTCGTCGTCTGCCTTCTCTTCCTTCGCGGCCGCGGGAGCCGCCCCCGGCTGGGGTTCGGCGACCGCGACCCGCGCGGGGCGGATGGTGCGCTCGCCGATCCGGTAGCCGGGCTGCAGGATCGCCACGCAGGTCGTCTCCGTGACGTCCGGCGCGTAGCTGTGCATCAGGGCCTCGTGGACCGTCGGGTCGAAGGGCTCGCCCTCCTTGCCGAACTGCTGGAGACCCAGCTTCGCGACGACCGTCTCCAGCGATTCGGCCACCGACTTGAACCCGCCCACGAGCTCGCCGTGCTCCCGGGCCCGGCCGACGTCGTCGAGGACGGGCAGCAGCTCGGACAGGAGGTTCGCGATGGCGACCTCCTTGACCGTGACCCGGTCCCGCTCCACGCGGCGGCGGTAGTTCTGGTACTCGGCCTGCAGCCGCTGGAGGTCGCCGGTGCGCTCGTTGAGCGCGCTGCGTGCCTGGTCCAGCTGCGCGGTCAGGGCCGTGGTCTCGTTCGCGTCCCCGGCCGGGGCCGCCGCCTCCTCCTCGGAGGGGGTGGCGGCCTTCGGCTCGGCGTCGTCAGAGGTGGCGCCGGAGGGGACGTCGGGCTTCTCCTCGAAGCCCGGAGTCTCCTCGGTCACGCCGCACCGCCCTTGGAGTCCTTCTCGTCGTCCACGATCTCGGCGTCCACGACGTCGTCCTGGGCGTCACCCTGGGCCTGCTCGGCGCCCGGCTGCGCGTCGGCCTGCGGGCCGCCCTCGGCCTGGGCGTTGGCGTACATCGCCTGGCCCAGCTTCTGGGAGACGGCCGCGACCTTCTCGGTGGCCGTGCGGATCTCGGCGGAGTCCTCGCCCTTGAGCTTCTCCTTCAGCTCGGTGACCGCGGTCTCCACCTCCGTCTTCACGTCGGCCGGGACCTTGTCCTCGTTGTCCTTGAGGAACTTCTCCGTCTGGTAGACGAGCTGCTCGCCCTGGTTGCGCGACTCGGCGGCCTCGCGGCGGGCGTGGTCCTCCTCCGCGTACTTCTCGGCCTCCTCACGCATCCGGTTGACCTCGTCCTTCGGCAGCGAGGAGCCGCCGGTGACGGTCATCTTCTGCTCCTTACCGGTGCCGAGGTCCTTGGCCGTCACGTGCATGATGCCGTTGGCGTCGATGTCGAAGGAGACCTCGATCTGCGGGACCCCGCGCGGGGCCGGCGGCAGACCGGTCAGCTCGAACATCCCGAGCTTCTTGTTGTACGCCGCGATCTCGCGCTCGCCCTGGTAGACCTGGATCTGCACGGACGGCTGGTTGTCCTCGGCCGTCGTGAAGATCTCGGACCGCTTGGTCGGGATCGTGGTGTTGCGCTCGATGAGCTTGGTCATGATGCCGCCCTTGGTCTCGATACCGAGGGACAGCGGGGTGACGTCGAGGAGCAGGACGTCCTTGACCTCGCCCTTGAGGACACCGGCCTGGAGCGAGGCGCCGATGGCGACGACCTCGTCCGGGTTCACGCTCTTGTTGGCCTCCTGGCCACCGGTCAGCTCCTTGACGAGCTCGGTGACGGCCGGCATACGGGTCGAGCCACCGACGAGAACGACGTGGTCGATCTCGGAGAGCTGGATGCCCGCGTCCTTGATGACGTTGTGGAACGGGGTCTTGCAGCGGTCCAGGAGGTCCGCGGTGAGCTGCTGGAACTGCGAGCGCGTGAGCTTCTCGTCCAGGTGCAGCGGGCCCTCGGCCGACGCCGTGATGTACGGCAGGTTGATCGTGGTCTCCGTCGAGGAGGACAGCTCGATCTTCGCCTTCTCCGCGGCCTCGCGGAGACGCTGGAGAGCCATCTTGTCCTTGGACAGGTCCACGCCGTGGCCGTTGGCGAACTGCTTCACCAGGTAGTCGACGACGCGCTGGTCCCAGTCGTCACCACCGAGCTGGTTGTCACCGTTGGTGGCCTTCACCTCGACGACGCCGTCGCCGATCTCCAGGAGGGACACGTCGAAGGTGCCGCCACCGAGGTCGAAGACGAGGATCGTCTGGTCGTCCTTGTCGAGCCCGTACGCCAGCGCGGCGGCGGTCGGCTCGTTGACGATGCGCAGGACGTTCAGGCCCGCGATCTCGCCGGCCTCCTTCGTCGCCTGGCGCTCGGAGTCGTTGAAGTACGCCGGGACGGTGATCACCGCGTCGGTGACCTTCTCGCCCAGGTACGACTCGGCGTCACGCTTGAGCTTCTGCAGGATGAAGGCGCTCATCTGCTGCGGGTTGAAGCTCTTGCCGTCCAGGTCGACCTTCCAGTCAGTGCCCATGTGGCGCTTGACGGAGCGGATGGTCCTGTCGACGTTGGTCACTGCCTGGCGCTTGGCGACCTCGCCGACCAGCACCTCGCCGTTCTTCGCGAAGGCGACGACGGACGGCGTGGTCCTGGCGCCCTCTGCGTTGGTGATGACGGTGGGCTCGCCGCCTTCGAGAACGCTGACGACGGAGTTAGTCGTGCCCAGGTCGATGCCGACCGCACGTGCCATTTCGATTCCTCCAACTGACTACTTGAGTGGATCTGACTCAAGGATGCACGACTCCCCCGACCGAGTCAACAGACCTGAGTCCCGGCGACTCAACTTACGTGCACCCGCCCCGCGCCATCGGCGACACCTGGCGCCTCACGCGCCGCACACCCCTCCCCCATCATGGCCGCATGGGATCGTTCTGTCACAAAATGCCGCGAGCAGCACAAATGCGGCATTCGATTCGCCGATTGCAGGCAGGTGCGAACGATGCGTACGCAGAAACAGTGGGGAAGAGGACCCCGGCCGCGCCCCTGGCGCCCGCCCCGGCCCTCCCGCCCGGCGGCCGCGCGCGCCGCCCTGCGGGCCCTGCTGCCCGCACCCCTTCCCCGCCCGACCGCCAAACGCACCCTCGACCTGGTCCTCGGCTCGGCCCTGCTGCTCCTCGCCTCCCCTTTACTGGCGGCCGCCGCCCTGGCGCTGGCCGTACGCGGCCGCCGCGTGACCCGGCGCTCCCCGCGCACCGGCCTGCACGGCAGCCCTTTCGTCCTGCGCTCCCTGGACACCCGGCGGCTGAAGCTGGACGTGGCCTCGCGCCTGCACCACGTGGTATGCGGCGAGCTCTCCCTCGTCGGCCCGGCGCCGCTCGCCCCGGGCGACGCACGGAACGGCACCGGGGCAGCCCGGCGCTGGCGCCAGGAACTGAAGCCCGGACTGACCGGCCTGGCCCAGGTGCGGCACCGCTCGGGGATGCCGTGGGACGAGGCGGACCTCCTGGACCAGCACTACGCCGAGCACCAGGGGCTGCGGCTGGACCTCGCGGTCCTCGCCGAGGCCGTACGCGTACCCCTGCGCGAGGCCGTCCACGCCCTTCCGTGGCCCGGCAAGGCACGCCTGAGCGACACAGATCACCGCCTGCCCGGCTACAGGACGGTGGAATAAGTGGGTAGTGTCGGCTCAGACTGATTAAGTTACTGCTTAGTAGTAGCGATACTCGTAGTCGATACTCGTAGTCCAGGCGGGCACTGGAAGACGCAGTACTCGCTGGTAACGCTGGATCGATCCCACCCTCGCAGGCCCGAGGAGCCCCCAATGCAACTCGCCGCGATCATCGTGTCGCTGGTGCTGACCGTGGTCGGCGTTGCGCTCATCGCCCGAGCCGTCGCGCAGATCTACCGGTTCGTCACGCTCGGACAGCCGGTCCCGGCCGGCAGCCGCACCGACAACCCCAAGCAGCGCACGATCACCCTGGTCAGGGAATTCCTCGGCCACACCCGGATGAACCGGTGGGGGATCGTCGGCTTCGCCCACTGGTTCGTCGCCATCGGCTTCCTGACTCTGCCGCCGACGCTGCTCCAGGCGTACGGACAGCTGTTCAAGGCCGACTGGGTGCTGCCGATCATCGGCGAATGGCTGCCGTTCGAGCTGTACATCGAGTTCATCGGCCTGATGACGACGGTCGGCATCCTGGTGCTCATCGCCATCCGGCTGCTGAACCTCCCGTCCCGGGCGGGCCGCAAGTCCCGCTTCGCGGGCTCCAAGGCGTGGCAGGCGTACTTCGTGGAGTACGTCATCCTGATCATCGGCCTGGCGATCCTCTCCCTGCGTGGTCTCGAGGGCGCGATCCACCACGTCGACGGCTACGAGGCCGCGTACTTCGTCTCGTACCCGCTGGTCCTCGCCTTCAAGGGACTCGCCCTCGGCACTCTCCAGAACCTCATCTACTTCGTCGCGATGATCAAGATCGGCACCTCGCTGATCTGGATGATCACGGTGTCGCTCAACACCAACATGGGTGTCGCCTGGCACCGCTTCCTCGGCTTCCCGAACATCTGGTTCAAGCGGAACGCCGACGGCGCGGTGGCGCTGGGCGCGCTGCAGCCGATGACCACGGGCGGCAAGGAGATCGACTGGGAGGATCCGGCCGACGACGCCGTGTTCGGTGTCTCCCAGGTCGAGCAGTTCTCCTGGAAGGGCATCCTCGACTTCTCCACCTGCACCGAGTGCGGCCGCTGCCAGTCGCAGTGCCCCGCCTGGAACACCGGCAAGCCGCTCTCGCCGAAGCTCCTGATCATGTCCCTGCGCGACCACGCGCACGCCAAGGCCCCGTACCTGCTGGCCGGCGGCGGCAAGGACATGGAGGGCGAGGAGAAGGCGACCGCGGAGCAGCTGAAGGACGTTCCCGCGTCCGCCCTCGCGGAGGCCGAGCGCCCGCTGATCGGCACGGTCGAGGAGAACGGCGTCATCGACCCGGACGTCCTCTGGTCCTGCACCACCTGCGGTGCGTGCGTGGAGCAGTGCCCGGTCGACATCGAGCACGTCGACCACATCGTCGACATGCGCCGATACCAGGTGATGATCGAGTCCGCGTTCCCGTCCGAGGCGGGGACCATGCTCAAGAACCTGGAGAAGAAGGGCAACCCCTGGGGGCTCGCCAAGAAGCAGCGCGTCGAGTGGACCAAGGAGGTCGACTTCGAGGTCCCGATCGTCGGCAAGGACGTCGAGGACCTCACCGAGGTCGACTACCTCTACTGGGTCGGCTGCGCCGGCGCCCTGGAGGACCGCGCCAAGAAGACCACCAAGGCATTCGCGGAGCTGCTGCACATCGCGGGCGTCAAGTTCGCGATCATGGGCGGCGACGAGAAGTGCACCGGTGACTCGGCCCGCCGTCTGGGCAACGAGCCGCTGTTCCAGCAGCTCGGCGCGGAGAACGTGGCGATGCTGAACATGGCGTTCGGCGAGGACGACGAGGACGACTCGACCAAGAAGGCCAAGTCCTCCAAGAAGATCGTCGCGACCTGCCCGCACTGCTTCAACACGATCGCGAACGAGTACCCGCAGCTCGGCGGCGAGTACGAGGTCATCCACCACACCCAGCTGCTCCAGCACCTCGTCGACGAGGGCAAGCTGATCCCGGTGACCCCGGTCGAGGGCCTGATCACGTACCACGACCCCTGCTACCTGGGCCGTCACAACAAGATCTACACGCCCCCGCGCGAGATCATCGCGAAGGTCCCGGGCCTCCGGAACGAGGAGATGCACCGCCACAAGGAGCGCGGCTTCTGCTGCGGCGCCGGTGGTGCCCGGATGTGGATGGAGGAGCGGATCGGCAAGCGCATCAACAACGAGCGCGTCGACGAGGCCCTCTCCCTCAACCCGGACATCGTCTCCACCGCCTGCCCGTTCTGCCTGGTCATGCTGACCGACTCGGTCAACGGCAAGAAGAACGACGGCAAGGCGAAGGAGTCCATCCAGGTGGTGGACGTGTCGCAGCTGCTGCTCGACTCCGTGAAGACCCCGGCCGACCCGGCGGGCGACCCGGAGTCGGCGGACGAACCGGAACCGGAACCGGTGAAGTAGCCGGACCGGCGTCACGGCGCGGCGAAGCGGTCGGACCTGCCTCGGGGGCAGGACCGGCCGCTTCCGCGTTGCCCCTCCGCATGCGGGGGAAAACCCCCCGGGGTTCCCTTAGGGGATGTCACATCTACGCGTCAAAGGCCGGCACTTCCCCGGCCCCGGGCCCCCGTAACCGGCGGACCGGGTACGTTCGATGACGTGGCTGGATTCAGGATCGGACGCGGCCGGGACAACCGCACCCCGCAGCAAGGGCAACAGCAACCGCGGCAGCAGCCGTACGGCAATCAGGCACCGCCGCCGTACGGGCAGCAGCAATGGCCGCCGTCGGGAGGACGGGGCGCCCCGCATCACGCCGCACCGGGCTACCACGGCGGCGGCGCGTACCCCGCCGGCAGCGGCTACACGGGCGCCGGCCCGGACGAGCCGGAGTACTTCACCGACCCGACGCCGTACCCGTACCCGCAGGGCCCCGGCCCCGCCGACCCGTACGCGAACAACCCGGGTCACACGCAGGCGTTCCGCGTCGACGAGGAGCCGTACAGCGACGGCAACGCCTACCGCGCCGGCCAGGCGCCCGCGGCACCGGCAGGCCCGCGCCTGCACTGGAAGCAGCTGCTGAGCGGCATCGTGACGCGCCCCGGCCCGACGTTCTGGCAGATGCGCGACTACGCGGTCTGGGGTCCCGCCCTGACCGTGACGTTCCTCTACGGCCTGCTGGCCCTCTTCGGCTTCGACCAGGCCCGCGACGACGCGATCCACGCCCCGGTCTCCAGCGCCGTACCCTTCGTCATCATCACGGGCGTCTGCTTCGTGCTCGGCGGCCTCGTGCTGGGCGCGGTCACCCACACGCTGGCCCGCCAGCTCGGCGGCGACGGCGCGTGGCAGCCGACGGTGGGCCTGTCCATGCTGATCATGTCGGTCACAGACGTCCCGCGCCTGGTCTTCGCGATGTTCCTGGGCGGCGAGAACCCGCTGGTCGTCATCCTCGGCTGGGTCACCTGGCTGGCCGCGGCGGCGCTCCTCACCTCGATGGTGAGCAAGTCGCACGACCTGCCGTGGCCGAAGGCACTGGGCGCGTCGGCGATCCAGCTGCTGGCCCTGGTCTCGATCCTGAAGCTGGGAACGATCTAGCCGGCCGCGCCGCAGATACGCCGAAGGGCCCCGGGTGACCGGGGCCCTTTCACGTCGTCACGCGTCGCTCAGGAGTCGAGCACCTGCCCGCTGCGCCGTACGACGGGCTTCTCCACGCTCCACGGGAAGTTGATCCAGCGGTCGGTCTTCTTCCACACGTACTCGCACTTCACGAGCGATTGCGACTTCTCGTAGATGACCGCGGACCGCACCTCGGCGACGTGGTCGATGCAGAAGTCGCGCACCAGCTTCAGCGTCTTGCCGGTGTCGGCGACGTCGTCCGCGATCAGGACCTTCTTGTCCGAGAAGTCGATGACGTTGGGCACGGGCGCCAGCATGACCGGCATCTCCAGGGTGGTGCCCACGCCGGTGTAGAACTCCACGTTCACCAGGTGGATGTTCTTGCAGTCCAGCGCGTACGCCAGACCGCCCGCGACGAACACCCCGCCGCGCGCGATGCTCAGCACCACGTCCGGCTCGTACCCGTCGTCGGCCACGGCCTGCGCCAGCTCCCGTACGGCGTGCCCGAAGCCGTCGTACGTCAGGTTCTCCCGCACCTCGTCAGTCATCGCGGCCTCACACCTGCGTCCGGTGGAAGTTCATGAAGGAGCGCGACGCGGTGGGACCGCGCTGCCCCTGATAGCGCGACCCGTACCGCTCGGAGCCGTAAGGGAACTCGGACGGAGAACTCAGCCGGAACATGCACAGCTGGCCGATCTTCATACCGGGCCAGAGCTTTATCGGCAGCGTCGCGAGATTCGACAGCTCCAGCGTCACGTGCCCGGAGAAGCCCGGGTCGATGAAGCCCGCCGTGGAATGCGTGACCAGCCCGAGCCGGCCGAGCGAGCTCTTCCCCTCCAGCCGCGACGCGAGATCGTCGGGCAGCGAGATGACCTCGTACGTCGACGCCAGCACGAACTCCCCGGGGTGCAGGATGAACGCGTCGTCCCCCTCCGGTTCGACGGTGCGGGTCAGGTCCACCTGCTCGACGGCGGGGTCGATGTGCGGGTAGCGGTGGTTCTCGAACACCCGGAAGTAGCGGTCGAGCCGCACGTCGATACTCGACGGCTGCACCATCGACGCGTCGAATGGATCAATGCGTACGCGTCCGGCGTCGATCTCGGCGCGGATGTCCTTGTCTGAGAGAAGCACCCACCGAGGATACGCAGAACGCGCGAGCCCGCCCTCATCGGGCCGCCCGCGCGCCTGTCGTCCGTCACCCGCCGTCGCTACCGCCGCTCGAACGCCACGGGCACGGCATGCCGCAACCGAGCGCACCGGGGACACCGGATGAGCCGCCCGGGCCCGATCCGCCCTGCCCCGAGCTGCTGCATCGGAAACGAGCTGGTCGCGAAAACGTGCCCTTCGGCACAGCGGACGACGGTGCGCTCCATGGAGTCCATCAAGTCCCTTCCCCATCAAGCCGTGGACGAGACCGCCACATTAGGGGATGAACAGGACCCGCCTCCACGCGGCACTCCGACCCCCCACGCTACGCCCCCAACTCCCGCCCCCCACACAGCGGATCCGGCACGTCTCCGGGAGGGGATCGCGATGAGGTACAGTATGCGAGGATGCGCCGCCGGATACAGCGTCGGCCATTTTCGCGGGTGTAGTTTAATGGTAGAACATGAGCTTCCCAAGCTCAGAGCGCGAGTTCGATTCTCGTCACCCGCTCCACGACTAAGGCCCAGGTCATTGACCCTGGCCTTGTTTGTTGTCTGGACCTGTTCAGGTGTCGCGTGCCACATCCGTGCCAGATGCCTGCGATTCCGCTGCCGTGCGCCTTGCCCGTACGAGCTGGTCGAGGCCGGCGGCCACCTCACGCTGCCGATCGGTGTCGGAGTGCTGGTAGATCAGCGCGGCCCGCTCGGTCGACTGCCCCGCTCGGACCATCGTGTCCTTGAGCGTGGCCCCGGAACGAGTCGTGAGCGTGTGGCCGGTGTGCCGTAGGTCGTAGAAGCGGAAGTTCTCCGGCAGGCCGATCGCGGCCCGCGCCTTGCGCCACTTTCGCCCGAAGGTGGAGCGGCGGAACGGCTTCCCTTTCTCCCCCACGAACAGCAGTCCGTCCGGACCCTTCTCCGCGTACCAGTCGAGATGCCGCCGGAGGTCCTTCCGGAGAAAGGCCGGCAGGACGACGAGCCGCTTCCCCGCTTCCGACTTGGTCGGGCCCTCCGCCCGCTTGCCGGTGGTCAGCTCCGGGGCGGCCTTCCTGACGCGCACGGTGAGGTCGTCCAGGTCGACGTCTTTGCGTCGGAGCTCCGCCTGCTCCTCCGGGCGGAGAGGCCCGTACGCACCGAGGAAGACCATCAGCCGCCAGCGGGGCCCGAGCACGTCGGCGAGCGCGTCGACCTGGTCGACGGTGGCGACGGGTCGTTCAGCCGCGGTCTCCTTTCCGGCGCCCCGTATACGGCAGGGGTTGCGCCGGATCAACTCGTCCTCGGCGGCCGTCTCCAGGATGGCCTTGAGGAGCCGATAGCTCTTGGCGACGGTGGTCTCGGCCCCCGTGGCGTCGAGCCGTTCGGATCGCCAGGACCGCACGCGAGGCGCGGTGATCTGGTCGAGGTCCAGGCCCTCTAAGGCGGGCAAGATGTGCAGCCGCAGCAGCCGGTGGTAGAGCTCCTCCGTCGTCTGGGAGAGGCGGCGTTCCTTCACCCAGAGCAAGGCGTACTCGCGGAAGTCGACAGCCCCGGCGTCCGGGTCCTGCCAGTCACCACGCCTGATCTCGGTCCGCTTCTCGGCGAGCCAGTCGTCCGCGTCACGGGACGTCGTGAACGTGTCCGGGGCGGGGCGCATCACGCCGTCCGGTCCCGGATAACGAGCCTGGTACCTGCCCGAGGGGAGCTTGCGCACCGCGCCGAACGTACGACGCTTGCCCTTCTTGTTGGCCATCAGGCAGCCCTCCCGTAGCGCGAGCGGGGACGGCGGATGGGCTGGACGGTGTTGCCCTCGATGTAGGCCGCCAGGACGCTCTCCTTGATGCGTACGTGGCTGCCGACCTTGACGAAGGCGATGCGGCGTTCGGCGATGAGACGGCGCGGGAAGCGCGCGGTGGTGCCGAGGCGTTCGGCGGCTTGGTCGACGGTGAGCAGGGGGTCAGTCACGACCGTTCTCCTTCCAGGACGAGGGCTTCGCGGGCGGTTTCTCGGTTGAGTTGGAGGTCTCTAGCGATCGAGGCGGCGAGGACGGATTCGCCGGGGCTATGGCCTTGTCCGGCGTACTGCCAGTCGGTGAGGACGAGGACGGTCGGGTCCTGGTCAGGGTCGGGCAGACCGAGTTCTTCGCGCTGTTGGGCGGCTCGATAGTCCGCGCGGACCTGGCGGAGCGCGCCGAGGGTGGTGGAGTAGCGGCGGGACTTGGAGGAGAAGTGGCCGCGAAAGCCGAGCATGTGGGCCCAGGCCCGCAGTCGCCGGTCCGGGTAGAGCGGATCGAGGTCGAAGCAGGCTTCGATGAGGCGGCGCGGGTGGTCGGGTACGTCGAGGAGGACCAGGGCCTCGCGGTTGCCGATGCGGCGGTCAACGGTGCCGGTCGTCTCGGCAGCCTTGGTGGCGTACTTGGCGACGTAGGAGGCGACGGCCTGTTCGGTGATGTCGGTCCCGGCGTCGAAGGCGCGGATGGGCCGGATGTCGAGCTGGGTGCCCCATCGGAGCGGGCGGCCGGGTTGGCCGGCAGCGGCCGGGACGGTGATGGTCGTGTAGGCGTGTGCGGCGGCGGCGCGGATCGCGTCGCTGAGCAGCTGCACCGAGGCCCAGGAAGGCGGTGGGCTGTCGGCTCCGTCCGGTCCGTCGAGGCGGACGACGGCATGGAAGTGGACGGCCCCACGCTTCTGGAACTCGGCGACCTTGCCGTACGAGACCCGTGCCACTTCCTTGAGTTCGCGTTGGGTGAGCCCGGCCCGCGCGGCGATCTCGCGGCGGAGCCGGTTGGTGAAGCGCTGCCACAAGTTCCCGGCGTGGTTGTTGAAGAGGACCGCTCCCGCGTAGTCGTACGTCTCGGGGTCGAGCGGCGTGCCGAGGCCGTCGTCCTCCTGGGCGTGGGCCGTGCCGCAGCGACACCGGCCCGTGTCGGGACGGTTGTGGACCGGGCCGAACGAGGGGGCGGTGAGCGTGGCGAAGACGCGCGGGTGGTCGCGGACAGTGGCGGGGACGTCCTTGTCCTGGTCGCCCGCGAGCCCGGCGCGGATCAGGTGGTAGGTGTCGGCGGAGTAGGTCCAGGCGCAGGCCGGGCAGCGGGAGGCACGGCGGTTGCCGCAGGCGACGCGGAGCCGTCCGCCGGGCTCGGTGCTGGTCGAGTAGCGGTGCAGGGCCTCGCCGGTGGCCCTGTCCTTGGTGAGCGTCCAGCCGGACAGGTGGATGGGGTTGGAGCAGCCACCGGTACGGCGGACCTGGTCCCGCCAGCGGTCGAAGCCGGTGGACGCGGCCACCCGCAGCAGATCGCCGAGGGTGGCCGGGTCGAGGCCCGCGGGGGTCGCGGTGTCCGTCACGCGTGCTCCCGCTGGACGACCGGGGCGGGGACGGCGCGGGTCGAGCCGGTGCCCCGGCAGCGGCGGCAGGTGACCTTGAGGGTGGCGCGGGTGCCGTCGTCCAGGAGTGCCCCGGTGTCGATGGCGACGGCGGGGAAGCCGTCGCAGTCCGGGCAGATGCGCGTCCGGGCAGGGGTGTGCTGGGCCATGATGGTGGTCCTTTCGATTGCGGTTGGAAGGGGCCGGACCGTCCGGGCGGCGGCGATGCTTGGCGGCTTGTGCGCCGCCCGGAGGCCGGTCAGAGCTGGATCAGCGAGAGAGCGGGTACCACGTCGGCCGGTCGATCCCTTGGCCGCGTACATGGCGGAGTCAGCGGCGGCGAGCGCGTCGGAGAGGCTGCGGACCGGCAGGTCCATGAGGCGGCAGGAGCCGACCGAGACGGAGACCGGGAGCCGGTGCCCCGCGTGGGTGACCGGCTGGCGCAGGACGTGGTGGAGGCTGTCGAGGTCCGGGGCCTGGCGGGCGATGGCGACGAACTCGTCTCCGCCGAGGCGTCCGGCGATGCCGTGGCGGCCGCACCAGGCAGTGAGGCGATCGGCGGTGACGGCCAGGGCGACGTCCCCGGCTGCGTGGCCGTGGGTGTCGTTGAGGTTCTTGAAGTCGTCTAGGTCGAGCAGCAGGACGACGGCGTCCCGGTGCCGGCGGATGACGCGTTCGGCGAGGACGGTCCATCCGGCGCGGGTGCGCAGGCCGGTGAGCGGATCCCGTCGAGCGGTGGCGAGCCGGTGGGTAAGCAGTGCGGTGTGGGAGGCCCAGCCGATGAGCGGTAATGCGAGGGCGAGCGCTTGCGTGTCCACGGTTCTCCTTCGATGCGGTTGGAAGGGGTTGCGTGGGCCGTCCGGGCGGCGGCGATGCTTGGCGGCTTGTGGCACCGCCCGGAGGCCGGTCAGCGGTTCAGTTCCTGGCGGAGGATGCGTACGAGGACCAGGAGCACGACGCCGCTGACGGACAGAGCGAGCGCGGTGATGGCGACGGCGAGGAGCATCGAGGTCACGACCGCACCGACCACGAGGGTTCCGGTGATGGCGACCACGGGGTTGGCGCGGACGGCGTCGACCACTCCGGACCGGGTGGGCGCGACGGCGGGGGCAGACTCGCTGATGCGGTCGGTCGGGACCGGGGCCGGGACAGTGTTGTGGCTCGCGGTGGTGAAGGTGTGGGTGTCGGACTGCGGGTACTTGGGCGTAAGCACGGTGGTTCTCCCTTCTAGGCTGGCTACTTGGCGAAGCTGTCGATGGCGGGTGCGAGGAAGCTGTCCGCGAGGAGGTAGCCGCCGAAGAGGAGGACGGCGACCAGCCACAGCGGCGGGCGGATGAGCTTGATGCCGAGAGCGCCGACGGCGACCAGGGCGAGCCAGAGCGGAACGTCCATGACGGTGATCTCCTCGGTGATCAGCGGGCGTTGCAGCGGTGGGTGCGGGCGGCCAGTTCGGCCGAAGGGCGGTTCAGGTAGTCGGCGGACCAGTCGCAGCCGGGGGCCGTACAGGCGGCGGCGTGGGCGTCGCGGCCGTGGCGGTCGCGGTGGGTGCCGATCTGGACGGGACCGATGCGGTCGACGTCCCAGAAGCGGGTGCGGGCCATGGAGTCACCTCCTTCAGGCGAGTTGGGCGGCGATGGCATCGGCCATCGGAGCGGGGACTCCCAGGCGGGAGCAGAGGGTGTCCCGGTCGATCGCGTGGCCCGTCGCGGCTTGATGGCTGTCGGCGAGCTTGCGGGCATGGGCGATGAGGGCCGGAGGCACGGACGGAACTGCCGGGAGAGCGGGAGCGGCGGTGGCCGGGGCGATGGCTTCCGGCTCCGGTTGCGCCGGTTCGGGCGGGACGGGCAGGTCGCGCACGGGCGCCGGGCGGCCGGGCTGGTCGAGCTCTTCCTCGTGGGCCTCGTCCGGAACCGGGGCCGGTTCGTCCTGCTTCGGGGTCGGGACCGGCGAGTGGGCCAGGAGCGTTCCGCCGAGGAAGGCGAGTGCCGGCCAACCGGCGACGAGGATGCGGAGCCAGTCGGGCACGTCCGCCAGGTCGAGCAGTCCGGCGGTGGCGACGTTCGCCCCGAGGGAGGCGGCGAGGGCGACGGTGAACCAGATCCATGCTGCCTGCCGGGGCGCGTCGGTGTTCCGCAGGGTGCGGAGCCGGTGCCAGGAGGCGACGAGGAGCAAGTCCACGGAGACCGGGTAGGCCCACGCCTTCCAGCCGCTCTGTCCGGCGGCCTGGGCCAGGTCGTGGAGGTGGGAGAAGGACAGTGCACCGGCGATCACGGCTTGGACGAGTACGGCGTCCAGGCGGAGCGATGACCGCATGGCAGGCCCTCCTTTCCGAATCGGGGGCGGTGGTGGTCAGTCCTTGTCGGGGACCAGGGCGTACGAGACGGGCGCGCTCCGCGGGCGGAAGGCGGCGAGGCCAGCAAGGTCCGGGGTGAGTCGGGCGTGCTCGGCACAGGCGGCAACGGCCTGGTCGAGGGTGAGCAGCGGGCTCCGGACGATGGACCAGCCCCCGGAGGAGTTCCCGGCGATCGCTGTCCCGCGCTGGTCGGGACGGATCGCGGTGGCGGCCATGACGGCGAGCGGGCTGATGTCGCCGAGCGCCATCTTGGCGGTGGTCTCGTCGTTGACCCGGTGCGAGATCCGGCCGGTGAGCTGGGCACGGAGAGCCGTTGCACCCTTGCCGAGTTCGGCCCCGAAGCGCTGTCCGCAGATTTCGAGGTAGATGCCGGCGGCGCGGCCGAGCTGTGCGATGCGCACGAGCTGGGTGACCATCCGATCCCGGCGCTTTTCGTCGGCAGCGGTCGAGGCGAGGAAGAGTTCCGCCACCTCGTCTACGAACAGCACCAGCGGCACCGGTCGCAGATCCTCGGGAAGGCCCCAGATATCCGAGCTGATTCCCTCGGGCCCGGTGCCGGGTGCGAACTGCTGGATCGTCCGGATCAGCTCGTACCGGTCGGTCATCTCCGACACCAAGGCGTCAAGCAGGTCCGCGGCTTCCTCAGGAGTACAGGCGAGAGCGGACAAGCGACGGGAGAACGGCGCGAGCTCCACTCCCCATTTGCAGTCGATGCCGACGAGGGCGACCGGCTGCGGAGCGAGTCCGGCGATGAGCCCGCGAAGGTAGACAGACTTGCCCGACTCCGTTGCGCCCATGACGAGTTCGTGGGCGATGGCCCGGTAGTCCCGGAAGTGTGGGAGTCCGTCAGCGCGGAGAGCGACGGGGACGCGCAGCAGCTCAGGCGAACCCGTCTCCGGCATCACGACCCGCCGGAGGACGTCGTATCCGATGACCCGGAGCTGAAGCCACCCAGGCCGCAGGGGCGACATGTGCACCGCGTACGCCCGCCAGGAGTGGCGGAGTCGTTCACCCGCCGTCTCGAAGTCCCTGACCTCCTGACCGGGGCGCATCCGAATGCGCAGCACGAGCCCGTTGGCATTGATCCGAGCCCTGGTGATTCGGGGCAGCATCCGAGCCGGAGTCCGTCGCGTCGCCGCAGCGATGGTCAGCCGGAGCCGGGAGGGCGGCTCGTCCAGCCCGCAGGACTCCATCACCGAGCGGTACGTGACCGCGATGCGGAGGAGCTTGGCCGGGGCGGCGAAGATGACCCAGAACCACGCGGGCCGAAGGCGGCGCAGGACCAGCAGGCCCACGGCTATGAGCACTAATGCACCCAGCGCGGCAATGTGTCCGCCGGTCATCGCTCAGCCCGCCAGCGAGGTGAGGGCGGCAGCGCGGAAGGAGATCCCGTGCTTCTTCTGGCCGTTGAACTCGTTCTCCCACGGCTTGGCGATCAGGCCGGTGACGGCCACGGGGGTACCGGTCGTCAGCTCGCCGGAGATGTCGTCCTCCACCACGACGACGGAGACCACCTCGGCCATCCCGTGGCCGACGAAGAGGATGCCGACGGTCATCAGCGATTTGCCGGTCTCGACGTCGACAGCGATCTGACCGGTCTTCCGGTCCTTGAGCTTCGGCTGCGGGGGCTGGGCGGTCAGCATTGTCATGCCGGACATGTCGACGGGGATCACACGCACAGAGATCACTCCTCTAGAAGTGCTTGACTCCGTCACTCATGTATATGAGTGACATGAAGAAGAGTGCACGACTCCTATACATGAGTCAACCCGCCGCGAAGAAGAAGTCGCAGCGGGTCGAAGCCACTTGAGCGTATGTCAGTCGGCGGCGGGGATCCGGTAGCTGAAAACGAACTGGTCAGCGGCCATGAGCGTGTCGCAGACCTCAACCACACGGCCTTCCTCAGTAACGGCATCGCGGAGGAGGTGAACGACCGGAGCACCGGGGCTCAACGCCAGTTCCGAGGATTCCGCCTTGGAGGCCGGCCGGGCCTGGAGCGTCTCGACGAACTCCGCGAAGACGTGGCCGTGATCCTCCAACCGGGCGTAGATGCCACCGGGGCCGGGGTTCTCAGAGAAGAGCTCCGGAATGTCCTTCACTACGTCCCACGGCAGGTACGACGTGGCTGTCTCCACCGGAGTCCCGTTCCGGAAGTAGAGGCGGCGGCGGGCCAGCACCTTGTCTCCGGCATCGACGCCGAGTCGTTCGGCAATGTCCTCGGGGGCGTCTGCGGGGCCGATGAACAGGACACTGACCTTGGCGGTCGCTCCGGCCTGCTCGGACTCGGCGAGATAGGCGGCTTTCCCGCCCTTGCGATGCGAGCGCCGGAACCGGTCCGAGGATCGATGACGCACGGGGGGCCGGGCCTTCACCAACGAGCCCTTGCCGTGCCGCGTCTCCACCAGGCCGCTCGCGCGGACCTCCACCATGGCCTTGCGGATCGTTCCGCCGGCGACGCCATAACGGTCGACCAACTCGGACTCGCTCGGGACCATGTCACCCGGCTTGAGGACACCGGCTCGGATCTGCTGAACGATCTCATCGGCGATCTGAACGTATCGAGGTACGGACTTGCCACCTCCTACTGCTGTTCCCATCGTCCTACTCACTCTCCTATGCTCCTATACATGAGTAACAGCGCCCAAGAAGCCCCGTCAACGCCGAAGCACAGTGTGTCCGTGGCGGGGGCGGTGGTGCGCGAGGACGGTCGGCTCCTGGCGATCCGCAGGGCGGACAACGGGAAGTGGGAGCTGCCGGGCGGGGTGTTGGAGCTGGAGGAGTCCCCGGAGGCGGGGGTCAGCCGCGAGGTCTGGGAAGAGACCGGCATCAACGTCGAGGTCGACCAGCTCACGGGCGTCTACAAGAACACCAGCCGCGGCGTCGTCGCCATGGTTTTCCGGTGCAAGCCTGCCGGCGGCGCGGAGCGCACGTCCGACGAGTCGACCGCAGTCGAGTGGCTCACCCCGGAACAGATCACCGAGCGCATGTCCGAGGTCTACGCGATCCGCCTGCTGGACGCCCTCGATGAAGCAGGCCCCCACGTCCGGAGCCACGACGGCAAACACCTGCTCCCAGCGCGGTAGAACTTTCCCTACTTCATCAAGGCGGCTCGCTCCGCTCGCCGCGCGCTCCCCGGCTCACCGCCGGGGCCTGACGCTCCTGCCTTCGGCCCGCTCTGGCCCCGGCTACGCCGGTCGCACGGCTGGAGCGAGCACCGTCGTGGGGAGAAACCCGCTGTGGCTGGGGCGGTCGGCTCCACGGCTTTAGCCACCTCCCCGGTTCGGGTCCCGCGTCGAGCAAGACCAGGGGGCCACTCGTTCAAATTCCGGGCAGGATCACAGCCTGCCCGAGTTGCCGGCCAGCGTACGGCCCCCTGATCATGCTCGACCCCAAACCGGGCAGGACACCGGCCAAACCCGCTCCGCCGACGGGTCAAGCTCAGCCCGCCTCGCCGCTTAAAAACTGGTGTCGTACTCTGGAGTAGCGCGTCGACCGGTCGTTGTCGTTCGGGTGAGATTGGATCGTCGGTCTAGACAAGGTCGTCCTGATCCGCCTTAATAGCCTCTACCTTCGGATGACAGCTCAGTGCACGACCGCAAGGGCATGGGAGAGGGGTGGAAGGCCTTGGCCCCCCACCCCTCGGGTACAGCAGTAGTTAGATGGTTGCAGCCATCTAACGACTCAGTTAGGCAGTCATAGCCTGGCTGAGCGTCCGGTAGGCGCACTCGCCCTTACGGTCGATGCACGGCGGGAACGTAGCCCCCTTCTCATGGAAGGTAGTGACACCGTGCTGGTCCTCGTACGAACCGGTCGTCGGGACTCGCTGACCGGTCTTCCACTCACCGTTCGGCCCCTTGGGCCAGTTGCTCTTGCTCATGCGCGGTTCCTTTCTTGGGATTATCTATGGACGTGATTGATCTGAGCGCGCGGAGGTCCGCGGCTCGGGCTGTTCCAGATACCGCCATCTGCACGTGCGGCAGCGGCTGGTTTGAACTGCGAGTCCCCGGTGGGACCGGGGCTGGCGCCGTATGCCTTCGCCCAGACGGCACCGTTTCGGGATACGCCGGTACGCCTTGCTGCATGGAGTGCGGTAAGACCTGGACTCCTCGATAGCTTCACCAGTCAGTCACCGTCGCCATCGTCCGGGGCAGCATCAGTCAGGCGATCCTGTACGACCAGCGGCAGAACCCAAGAACGATCAGGCATACGCCCTACCAGCCCCGCCTTGAAAGCTCGCTGGTAGACCATGTTGATCGCAGACTTCGGAGCCTTCCATCGAGGATTGACCCAACCTCGGCGCTCCCACTCGTCGCGGATCTCGTCCATGCGCATCGGCCGACCGGCTTCGGCCAACAGTTGAACGGCCCTCTCGATCGAGACGGAGCCGCCCGCTACGTCGTCACGCCGCACGGGCTCACGCTGCTGCGTCGACTCACCTTCAGGTCGGGCCAATCCAGAGGAGTGAGCGAGGTCGGCAGGACCATCCGGCTCAGGGCCGGCGAAGGAGTCACCCGGATCCAGCAACTGCTTGAGCCCAAAGACGACGGCGCGCAGATTCCGGACACGCTCCCGAATCTCCCGCAACTCGCCCTCGGCTTCGGCGAGCTGTCGCTGTGACACCTCCAGGGCACCCCTCAGGGTGCTGTTCTCCTCCATACTCACAGAGTACCAGAAGTTTGAACGAACGTTTAAACGTGGCAACATCTGAATCCACAGCGGGCATTCAGACCTGGCTTTCCAAGGTCAAGTAAGCCGCCAACTTGGCACCTACGGGACAAATTGGCCATAACGTGCGCCACTTGCAAGCCGTTCGCACGAATGCCCGTCTTCGCGAGCCGGGCAGATCGATGCCTAGATGGCACCTCGTGCCAGTACGTGCCATATAGACGGGCTAACCACGGTCACGGCCAGCTATCTCGCGCACCCTCATCCACGGCCTGTGGAGTTGTAAGGCCTGGTCACCGTCCGGCTGGTGGCCGGAGTCGCGGTGATTCCCAAGCTCAGAGCGCGAGTTCGGTCCTCGTCACCCGCTCCACGACTAAGGCTCTGGTCAGAGACCAGGGCCTTATCTACGGTCGACATCGCGCGACCCGCCACCGCAGTCTTCGGCTTCCACACATTCGTCGCTGCGCCCACCGCGAAGTCAGCGTCGTCGAGGTGGTCACCACCAGGACCCCTGTTCCCGCCTGCGCCATCAGGGGCCCGGCTTGAAGAGCTCAAAGACGGGCAGGTGGCTCGCCCAATTGCTGCCAAACAAAGCCATGAGTATCAAAACGGACCAGGCGGTCCCTACGGCAGCCATCGCTATGTCCGGCAGGCCGAGGAAGGCCAACCCGACAACGCCTCCAGCGATCAGCACAACTGCGGCGGCTACCCGTAGCACCTCTCGGTCACGGACCGGCTTCTTGCCCTCCAGTAAAGGCTTGGGGAGGAGCGCCCCAATGCGTCCGTCCACATACTGTTCGGCGATCGCCGCGACCAAGCCGGCGATCTCGCTAAGCGCTTCGGCCTGGGGGCTGTGATCCAGAACAGCCTCCGCCTCGCGCAGCTTGGCCACCACCTGGCCAGCATGGGCCTTCAGCTCTCGCCGCCGGGGAGACAGGAAGGCAACTGTTCCCGAACGGCGATGCGCTCGCATCACGTTCCCTTCGAGACGGCGCAGCGCGGTCCCCACAGCGAAGAGCTTCTCCGGCCGCTGAGCGTGGCTGGCGCGATGCGCTTCCGCGCAGGCTCGAATCGTTTTCCTGCACGCCGAGGTGAGCTGGTTGCGGACGAACGGAAGACCGGCGCCTCTCGTCTTCACACACAGCTTCATGAGCAGCGTGACCAAGATGGCCCAGGCTGCCAGCCAGTGCCAATGTGGCTCCCGCCCGCGGTAGGGACCCAGCACAATCACGAAGTACACGACCACGACGTACACGAGCATGACCGCAGCAAGCATGAAGAAGAACCACGGGAGATCCGCTGCGGACGCATGTCTGAGAGCAACCTTCATTCGCGGTGGGATGGGCCACCATCCATACCCCAGCCGATCAAGGTCAACGCGAAGTTCAGCTACCGACTCGTCGCCCCAGCCCCGTACACGCCGTCCCCACCGCGCCCGTACCGAGATGTTCAGACTCATGGCCGCGAGCATGCCACCTGGCGCCGACAGCGACAGTACGTCACTGGTGCCAACCGCAGGGCACCAGCCGAGTAGGAAGGAAGGGCGTGCCACAGCGTGCCAGTAGGGGCAGTAAACAGCGGCCAACAGCAGGCAGGGAAAGACGCCACCCACTTTGCTGGTTGGACTCGTTTCCGCAGGTCAGGGCCCAAGTAGTGGCCCGAGCGCCAGGGAATTTCTAAGCTCAGAGCGCGAGTTTCGATTCTCGTCACCCGCTCCTTGATTAGGGCCCTGGTCGATGACCGCAGCCTTTCGCTTGCCCTCCAGCGGCGTCGACCCAAACCCTTGCCCCGCAGTGGACAGCCGGAGAGCAGCCGCTGCGTCAGCACCCGGCGCATGCGGTTGCAACGATCTAGGTGTATTGATCACGAGCGTTGTTGACACTCGGCAGGTCTTGAACATGGCGAAGACCTCCGATGTGGTGGAGCTGTCTAGGAACACACCACACGGA